>NZ_JBFUGT010000288.1:0-8211 GCF_056402775.1 Rhodococcus sp. P3_B8 | reverse complement strand
CCCTTGTCCAGGCCGTAGGCCAGTGCGGCCGCGGTGGGCTCGTTGACGATGCGCAGGACGTTGAGACCGGCGATCTGGCCGGCTTCCTTCGTGGCCTGACGCTGGGCGTCCTCGAAGTACGCGGGGACGGTGATCACGGCGTCCGTGATGTCCTCACCCAGGTACGCCTCGGCGTCGCGCTTCAGCTTCATGAGCGTGCGCGCGCTGATCTCCTGGGGCGTGTACTTCTTGCCGTCGATCTCCACGTTCCAGTCGGTGCCGATGTGGCGCTTGACGGAGCGGATGGTGCGATCGACGTTGGTGACGGCCTGGTTCTTGGCGGGCTGGCCGACCAGCACCTCACCGTTCTTGGCGAAGGCGACGATCGACGGGGTGGTGCGTGAACCTTCGGCGTTTGCGACCACTACGGGCTCGCCGCCTTCCAGCACAGACACGACCGAGTTCGTTGTACCGAGGTCGATACCGACGGCACGAGCCATAGTGTTCCTCACTTTCGTTTTGCAGTCCTGTGGGCAGGTTTTTCATTACTGAACTGCGATGTTGGCGCTTAGTGAGCGCCCTCCGCTCAAGTTTGCACTCCGACACCGTCGGGAGTCAATTCGAACTTGAGTCTTGCACGCTCATGTTGTCGTAAGGCTCAACGGAGGGGTGCGGAGATTTGTTCCCGGATGCCCACATCTTTTTCGGCGCCGTGTTTCGAGGCCTTGCTTCGGGGCCGCCGACGCGGACCCGCGCGTCGGCACGCCACGGTACGGCAGGTCGATAGGATCGCAGCGTGACGACACCCGAACAGCCGCCACGTCGGCCCGAACCGCCGCGACCCGTACCGCCGCGTCCGGAGTTCGCGGTCACCCCGCTGCGCGCCACCCCCACCGATACCACCCCGAAGGCCGTCGCGGTGTCGCTGTCCGCCTGGGTGGGATCGTTCGTCGTTCTCGCCGGAATCGCCGGCGCCATCGCGCTCGACCTCGGCGCGGTCCGCGACGCCCTCGAGGCGTCGGTCGCCGCCGACAATCCCGGCGATTCCGCGACGGACATCACCGACACGGTGAACCTGACGCTGATCGGCAGCGGCGCCATCGCCGTCGTCCTGATCCTCCTCGGACTGCTGGGCATACAACTCCTGCGCGCCCGGAAACCGGCGGGCCAGATCACCCTCGCGGTCGTCGGCGTCCTCAGCGTCGCCGGCGGAGTGGGCCTGTGGACCCTGCTGTCCGACGCCGGTGACGCGACCGCCGGTGTGCTGCAGTGGGCGCCGCTCGCCTACAGCGCCCTCGTCGCGGTGGGAGTGCTCGCCCTGTTCGCTCCCGGTGTGTCTCCGTGGCTGCGCCGGAACCGCTGACCGGACTCACACCTGGCACGGATCGGTACTGCCGTGGAACTCCGGGTCGGGGTCGTATTCGCGGTTGGACGTACCCGAATACTCTGGATCGGGGTCGTACTCGTCGTTGGTCGTCCCCGTGAAGTCGGGGTCCGGGTCGTACTCGTCGTTGGTCGTGCCCTCGTAGGAGGAGTTGCAGGCCGGGTGGGCGGCAGCGGTCTGGGTCACGGACGCGGCGCCGAACACGAGAGCCACGGCTGCCAGTGCGGTCATCGTCGTGCGGATCATGATGATTCCTTTCATCGGTGGGCTGATCATCGGTGGGCTGGGCGGACCCAGAAGAGAGAACCGAGCGGGGTCACCCGGGTGCGGGCTGGTGGGGCATCGCGGGTTCGCCCGCGCCGATCCGGCTCGACCCGGCGATGTCGGTATGGCGCGTCACCGTGGGGGTACCCAAATCGGGGCCCGCAACACCCGGCGCGAGCGGCGGAATCGTCAGGGCTCGCCGGAATTCCATCTGCCCGCCGGTATCGCTCTCGGCGGCGGTCGAGGCGTACGCGAACGTGCCGACTCCCACCGTGACGGCGACGAGGACGGGCGACACCATGCCCCCGAGAACGCGGGGCCATACGCGTCGGTGCGAAGGCCGGGGCACCGGTCCCGGAGAGTCGAAGTTCATACCGAGAATCCTTCGCGGCGCGCGCTTTCCACACATCCAGGAAGGCACCCAACTTGGACCCCGAGAAAAACCCTGAGAAGGCCTTCCTAATGAGGACCGTTTCTGACCTCAATCGCTTCTATTGTTCTTCTCATGACCACTTCGCAGAAGTCCCCGGCCACCGGTGAGCGCGCCGACCTCCTCCAGATCCTGCAGGAGCAGCGAGCCACCCTGTTGATCACCGTCCGCGACATCGACGACGCACAGGCACGGCAACGTTCGACCGTCAGCGACCTGACGCTCGGCGGACTGATCAAGCACGTGTCCCACACGGAAAAGCACTGGGTCGAAACCATTCTCGAGCCGGACGAGAACGCGGAGTTCGACATGGAGTGGGCGATGGAGAAGTACTACATGCGCGAAGACGAAACCCTCGAGGGACTGCTCGCCGAGTACGCCGAAGTGGCCCGCGCGACGGAGGCCGCCGTGGCCGGCCTCGACGACCTGGACGTGCTCGTCCCACTGCCCACCGCACCCTGGGCACCCGAGCGGCAGTGGTGGACGATCCGCCGCACCCTGCTCCACATCATCCGGGAGACCGGCCACCATTCCGGTCACGCCGACATCATCCGGGAATCCCTCGACGGCGGAAACACCACCATGCAGATGGGCGCCGACGCGGGCATGGAGTTCTGACCCGCCCGGCAGAACAGACGAAAACACCTCACCGGGTTCGGGTTCCGGTGAGGTGTTCTCTTCATGCGGCGTTCGAGTGTTGACTTACCTCCTGCGGTTCAACTTTTTCGCCGACTGGGGAAAACCATGGTGCCCCGCCGCGGGGGCACCGGCTACGTACCCCAGGGTTACGGTTCCCCACCCGGGACCCAACCCACTATCAGGTGGCCCTTACCTCAAAGTGGTACTCGCCTCCCCAGCTTCTTCTTGCCCAGAAAAGTCGTTTTGACATCCTCCTCGACCCTGGGGTCGGGATTTTCTACTGGGACTGTCGGTGAAAGGAAGCCACTGAACGTCCGCGCGTGGACTTGCGGATGTGGCTCCGTCCACGACCGAGACCACAATGCAGCCAAGAATATCCTCGCGGCGGGACGCGCCGAGAGACTAAACGCCTGTGGAGCGAGGGTAAGACCGACAGCGATGTCGGCGCAGCGCGGCGAAGCAGGAACCCACCGAGGTAGCCGACCGGCTGCGGGGAGCATCGACGCGAAAGCTGACCAGCCGGCGTCGTTAACTGACTTCGCCAACCGCGTGCGAGCGAGACCGTTCACGGCCAAATTCTCCATATACACCGCTTGGTTATCGCGGATGATGCTGGTCGAAGTCTGGTGATGAAAGTCCCTGCGTGCATCGGCGACCCTGGCGTGCAGGCGAGCGACCTTACGAACCGCCTTTCGTCGATTGTTGGATCCTTTTCTGTTTTCTCGCCACCTCTCGCTGGGCTCTTGTGATCTTGCATTCGGCGCGGCGGAGCAGGCGGGGGTTCTCGACAACTGTGCCGTCCGAAAGCACCGCAAATGCGGTCAACCCAAGGTCGATACCGACTTCTGATTCCACCTCGGGCAGCCGTTCATCGGCGTGACGGCAGCCCGGCTTCGTGCGCATCGATTCGAGCGCGAAGTGCATCATTGAAGACCACACGAGCGCAGCCGAACGCCCGCGCCAGCGCGAGTTGCTGACCCGGGGTCGGATAAAGCCGGAACTTGTAGCGCAATTGCACCCGGTGAGTGTGACATCCCGGTCCGACAAATTATCGACTCGAGATATGAACAACTCATCGGCGTCCAACTCGCGATGATCGAAAAGTTGCAAAATTGTTCGTTTGTGTTGACTTTCGAAGGGCAGAGGACAGAATCGGATCTGGACTCACCGAACATCCCAGTGACCAAACCTCGGGCTGCACGCGTGGCCCGGGACAGCAGTCCTGTACGGAATCCGTCCCACCATTCCCGGTGGGCTGGTGACACGGGAGAACCGGGAAGGACTCGTCGATGACCGTGCATGACGACCAGGATGCGCGGGAGACCGGCACACGGCTCCGGATGCGCAAGACCCGGACGACCCTCGCGGACGGCCGCGAACTGATCTACTTCGACGACTCCGAGCCGTACGTGTCGGGCGGAGCCACCCGCGAGTTGGTGGATTCACGTCCGCTGCCGCCGGCGGTGTCGCAGTCGCAGATGCGGTTCGACGTGCTCACCGGGGAGTGGGTGGTCATCGCCGCCCAGCGGATGGACCGCACGTTCCTGCCGCCGCCGGACGCGTCGCCGCTCGCCCCGAGCGTGCCGGGCAAGGCGCTCACGGAGATTCCGGCCGACGACTACGACGTCGTGGTGTTCGAGAACCGCTTCCCGTCGCTGGCGACGGCCGCCGCCGAGCAGGACCTTCCGGACTGCGTCGACGGAGAAGCGTTGTGGCCGTTGGCACCGGGAGCGGGCAGGTGTGAGGTCGTGTGCTTCACAAGCAACCCCGATGCCGCCTTCGCCACCCTGAGCGTCGACCGGGTCCGCACCGTCGTCGACGTCTGGGCCGACCGCACCGCCGAACTGTCGGCGCTGCCGGGGGTCCGGCAGGTGTTCTGCTTCGAGAACCGGGGCAAGGAAATCGGCGTCACCCTGACCCATCCACACGGACAGATCTACGCCTACCCGTACCTGCCGCCCCGCACGGACGCACTGATCCGGCGCTCCCGCGAGCACTTCGAGAGCACCGGGCGGCTGCTGCTCGCCGACGTCCTCGACGCCGAAACTCGATCCGGCAGGCGCGTGGTCCTGGCCGCCGAGCACTGGACCGCGTACGTTCCCGCCGCCTCGCGCTGGCCGCTGGAGGTGCATCTCGCACCGCATCGCGACGTCCGTGACCTCACCGAACTGTCCGACGACGAGCGCGACGAACTCGCCCACGTCTATCTCGAACTGCTGCGGCGGGTCGACCGGTTCTTCGAGGGTATCGACGCCGTGCCCTACATCGCCGCGTGGCACCAGGCGCCCGTCGGCGAGGACCGTCCGCTCGGACGCCTGCACCTGCAACTGTTCTCGATGATGCGGTCGCCGGGCCGGATGAAGTACCTGGCGGGATCCGAGTCCGGGATGGGGGCGTGGGTCAACGACACCACACCCGAGCGCATCGCCGACCGGCTGCGGGAGGTGGCGTCGTGAGTGCGGCGCAGTGGGTGACCCCTGTCGACGCCGCCGCGGTCGCCGGCCCCGCGGAGGCGCTGTTCCGCAGCACGTTCGGCGGCGCCGCGGACGGCGTCTGGACGGCACCCGGCCGGGTCAACCTCATCGGTGAGCACGTCGACTACGCCGGCGGACTGGTCCTGCCGTTCGCACTCCCCTACGTGACGGTCGTCGCCGTCCGTGTGCGGGGCGACGGGATCCTGCACGCCGTGTCCACGCACACCGGCGAGTCCTGGCGCGGTCCGCTCGACGACGTCGCCCCGGGCCACCCGGTCGGCTGGGCCGCGTACGTCGCCGGGGTGGTGTGGGCGCTACACCGGTCCGGACACCTCACGGCAGGAACCGGTTTCGACGTCGCAGTGCATTCGACGGTCCCCGTCGGCTCCGGGCTGTCGAGTTCGGCCGCGCTCGAGTGCGCCTTCGCTCTCGCCGCCGCCGACCTCGCCGGACTGCCCACGGACGACGCCGGCCGCCGCCCGCTGATCACCGCGTCCATCCGCGCGGAGAACGAGATCGCCGGCGCGTCCACCGGCGGCATGGACCAGTCGGTCGCGATGCTCGCCCGCCCCGGCCACGCCCTGCTCCTCGACTGCCGGGACGGCGCCACCCGCCACGTTCCGCTCGACTTCGACTCCGCCGACGCCCGGCTGGTGGTCATCGACACCAACGCGCCGCACCGGCTGGTCGACGGCAAGTACGGCAACCGGCGCGCCACCATCGAGAAGGCCTGCGCCGACCTCGGCGTCGCCACCCTGCGCGACGTCGCCGACCCCGACGCCGCCGTCGCGGGACTGAGTTCCCCGGCAGCGCAGCGGGTCCGGCACGTGCTCGGCGAGATCCGCCGCGTCCGGGAAGTCGCCGACCTGCTCGACCGCGGCCGGATCACCGACATCGGCGACGCCCTCAAGCGCTCGCACGCCTCGCTGCGCGACGACTACGAGGTCAGCTCCGTCGAACTCGACTCCGCCGTCGACGCCGCCCTCGAAGCCGGGGCCTGGGGTGCGCGGATGACCGGCGGCGGCTTCGGCGGCTCCGCGATCGCCCTCGTTCCGGCTGACCGGGTCGACGCCGTCGTCGAGAACGTCGCCCGACGCGCCGACACCGCCGGCCTGCCGGTCCCCCAGTTCCTGCACGCCGAGCCGTCGGGCTCGGCACACCGACTCTGAGATCCCCTTCGACGACCACGACAAGGTGGAGGCCATGACCATGGGCGACCGCGTGGCCGTCATGAAAGCGGGCATCCTGCAGCAGCGGTCCTCGTCGCGTCCGGCGCACGTGTGCAGGCCGAACTGGGCTGGCGGCCGAGACACACGGACCTCGATGAGATCGTGGCCGATGCGTGGACGTATCTGCAGTCGCTGGGCGCGCGGGAACGCTACCGTGGTGCAGTGCGGTCGTGAGCAGGCGCGCGGCACCCCGTCGACCGCGAGAAGGAGGCTGGTGTGGACGTCACCGATTCCACGAGGCAGGGTCGGATCGTGGAGGTCCTCGTCGAGGCCTTCGCCGATCTGATGGAGGCGGACCCGAGTGCGTTTCGCACGAAGTTCCGGAAGATGGCCGCCGATCCGTTCGCCTTCTACCGGGGCAGCGCCTGCCTGTTCTACGACGATCTGCGTGACTTCGACGATCCGTGGGCCGACGAGCGCACCGGCCGAGTGTGGATCCACGGCGATCTGCACCTGGAGAACTTCGGCACGTACATGAACTCGGAAGGCACCCTCGTCTTCGACGTCAACGATTTCGACGAGGCGTACGTGGGGCACTTCAGCTGGGATCTTCGTCGCTTCGTCGCGAGCCTGGCCCTGATGGGCTGGCAGAAGGCCCTCCCCGAGAAGGACGTCCGCGAACTGGCCGAAACGTATCTGCGCAGCTACGTCGACCATGTCCTGCACTATGCGCAGCAGGAGACGGACGAGGACTTCGCGCTGGGCCTGGACAATTCTCGCGGCGCCATTCACGACCTCCTCCTTCGTGCGCGCCTCGCCACCCGGGTGAGTCTGCTCGAGTCCGTCACGGTGCTCGAGGACTACGATCGGCACTTCCGGCGCGGCCGCGGCGTCCGCGAAGTGGACGAGCAGGAACGCACCACCGTGAGCGAGGCGGTCGAGACGTACGTCGAGAGAATTCCGCGCAGCAAGCGGTCGGCACGGCCGGTGTTCTACCGGATCAAGGACGTGGTCGGGCGGAAGGGCTTCGGGATCGGCAGCGCCGGTCTTCCTGCGTACAACGTGCTCATCGAAGGGGCGACGCAGGCACTCGAGAACGACATCGTGCTGTCGCTCAAGCAGGGCAACGTCGCCGCCCCGAGCCGCATCGTCGACGAAACCGCCGTCCGCGGCTACTTCGAACACGAAGGTCACCGCACCGCGGTGAGTCAGCGGGCCCTGCAGGTACACACCGATCCGCTGCTCGGCTACACGGAGATCGGCGACACCGGTTTCGTGGTCGCCGAACTCTCCCCGTACGAACTGGACCTGGACTGGTCCGATCTCACCGAACCGGAGGACATCGCGCCGGTGCTCGAGGACCTCGGCCGGGCGACGGCGAAGGTGCATTGCGTCTCCGACGAGGACAGCGATCAGACCCTCGTCACGTTCCAGACCGAAAACGCCATCCAGAACGTCGTCGACGGCAGGCTGGACGAGTTCGTCGGCGAGATCGTCGACTTCGGCATCGCGTACGCCGAGGTGAGCCGCAGGGACCACCAGCTGTTCGTCAACGCGTTCCGGGAAGGGGAGATCGCGGGCGTCTCCGCCACCTAGCCGAACTACAGTCGGACGGTGTTCAGTTCCTCCAGAACACCTTCCGCGCTGCGGGCGGCGACGGTGCAGGCCCGCGCGGTGAACTGGTCGAGCAACGGGTGGCGTGCCCGTTCGCGCCACTTCCGCACCGCGGCAAGTGCCCGCATCCGCTGCAACTCCACGGAGTCGTCGCCGTCGGTGCCCAGTCGTTCGGCGATCTGGATCCCGAATCCGCCGATCAGGCGTTGCAACTCGGCCACGTCGTCGGCGGGCAACCCCACCTCGGTAGACCGCAGC
>NZ_JBFUGT010000287.1:0-8243 GCF_056402775.1 Rhodococcus sp. P3_B8 | reverse complement strand
GTGGATGCACGGATCTGATCACGCCATGGGTGACCAGAGCGGCGCGCCCATGCCGGGAGCAGCGAGTACCAGCGAGATCACCCGGCTCGCCGGCCTGCGCGGAGCAGATGCCGAGACACTGTTTCTGCAGCTCATGATTCGGCACCACCAAGGGGGCGTCGACATGGCCGAGGCAGCCACCCACGCGGTTGCCTCCGAACCGATCCGCCGCATCGCACGCGGGATGATCCGTGACCAGAGCAATGAAATCGCAGTAATGACGGCCATACTCGACACCCGAAATGCGAGACCGCTCCCCCACCCGTGAGGCGTCGAGGCTCTCGACCGCCCCACACCCCGAAGCCCAACCCCACCGCGCGACGACGGTCGTCGCATCCAGCCACTGTGCGTCCGCCCTTGCCCGGCCGCGACGACTGTAGAAGCATTTCGGTAGGCGCAGGCCGACCGGCGACTGCATGTCGCGACGGCGTCCTCCGGGGCCGCGATCGGTCGTGCCGACGGCTGCGGCAGGTCCGAGGAGGGAGCGTGCTCGCAAGCTTCCCGGCCATCGGCAGCCGACGCTACCGATCCGAGAAACCATGACCACCGAAACCACACCAGTCCTTATTCAACGCGAACCGGAACTGGCCGGACAAACCGTCGTCGTGCTCGGCGGCAGCGCAGGCATCGGCCTCGAGACAGCTCGCCGCGCCCGGGCCGAGGGCGCCGAGGTCATCCTCACCGGCCACAATCCTGACCGGCTCGAGCAAGCAGCGACAGATGTCGGCACGCAGCGCACCGCAGCCTTCGACGCCAACGACACGGCCGCCTTGGCGAGGTTCTTCCACGTCCTGCAGACACCGATCGACCATGTGTTGGTCACGGCCGGGGGCCCGCGCTACGCACCCCTGCTCGAGATGGACTCCGATGAGGTGCGCGAACAACTCAGCGGTCACGTGGTGCTGGGGCTCGAGGTCGCGCGCAACGCTGCGAGCAAGATGAGGCCCGTTCGCGTCAACCTCATCGCCGCCGGCTTCGTCGACACCCCGTTGTCGGCATCGCTACTCGGAGATCGACTGGACGAGCGCCGGAAGGAATTGCGGACAACGCTTCCGATCGGCCGGGTCGTCGGCCCCGCCGACGTCGCCGCACTGGCCGTCCACATCATGAGCAACACCGCGCTCACCGGCGCGACATACGACATCGACGGTGGGCAACAGTTCGTTTTCTGATGACCACACGACGAAACGTGGGTGGCTGCAGGGACGCCACACCAGGCTCGGTTGGAGACAAACGTCACACCGCCGGGTTCCGGCGTCGTCCAGTTCACCCCGCCCGGCGCCGCCGCCTCGATCCACTTCGGCGCCGACCTCACAACGGCCGCACCCGGTTCCGCCAAGGGATACCTCATCGTCTCCGACATCGAGGCTGCCCGTGACCAGCTGGCCGCCGCCGGCATCGAGGTGACCCTGTTCCACCTCGGCACGGACGGCCCGGGCAACGGGCTGGACCCGGACCGTCGCAGCTACTTCTCGCTGGCGTTGTTCGGCGACCCCGACGCAATGCCTGGGTGCTGCAAGAGGTCACGACCAGGCTTCCCGGGCGCATCGACACCGCCGTCACCTCGTTCGGCTCTGCACGCGACCTCGCGACGGCGCTCCGGCGCGCGGCGGCCGCCCACGGCGGGCACGAAGAGCGCACCGGCGAAGAAGACCCGAACTGGCCCGACTGGTACGCCGAGTACATGGCCGCCGAACAGTCCGGGGCGGAGCTGCCCACCTGAGGAGTTGCACGCCACCGCCATCAGCCATTTTCCCGCGAGGCAGCCATCTCGGAGACGCCTGAGCGGATCGGGCCATCCGGACACGACTGCCACGACATTTGTTGCTACACAGTCCTACCGAAACATGCTCGCCGGGGATCTGCCGGAGATCAGGACGGTTCAGCGAGGTCGTGATCGAGGCTGAGCACGAAACCGTTCAGGTGTTCCTCGCTAGAACGGTGTGCCGTACCCCACCTCGAGCTTGTTCACCGAACCGGCCGGTATCTGCTGAGTGAGCCCGTCCCCATCTCGGCAGCCATCCGCTCAAAGATCTGGTGCGTGCCACCGATCACCCGGCACTCCTGGGCGCCCTCCTGTGGCGCGACGAGTGTCAGCAAGCGGTGCCGGACTTGACGTAGAAGAGGAAGTGCAGAAGGGACAGCACCGGGGACTCAGGCGTCGAGAGTCTGCCGGTCCGGTTCTCGGCACCCTCGGTCTTCCACGGTGCGACGATCGTGGCCAGCACCTCGGGTTGCTCCCAGAGTCGGCCGATTTCCATTGCCGACTTCGGAGGAAACCTCTGTTTCTGTCAAGAGTTCGGGCGTTCGAACACATCGAGCTGTGTTGCGGGTTGGCGAGGGAAGCGCCAGCTCACACCTTGTTTCCGGATTCGAGCGCAGCTGGCCATAAACTCGAGCGGCATCTGAGGCGATGACGGCGTCCGGCTGTTCCGCGGGGCGATCGGTGACCGCCAACGCTGAGTGCCGGGCGGGAATCTCGGTCCAACCCTGGTAGCGAGTGGGGCAGAGGACGGGCCCAGACCCCGTCAATTCCGCCGCGGTGGCAGCATGAGAGCTGGTAGGGCTGTGATTGGGCCGCGCTGATTCGAATCTTGGCCGTCGAACGGCGAGGCCGACGCCATGCACACAGAACCGTGTGAGATCTGAATCCGATTAATGGGGCGCCAGGAAGATGGCAGCCATGCAGTCTGTCGTCGCCGACACGTTAGGCGAACCGTCCGAGGTCCTGCACCTGCAGACCCGCCCGCTTCCGGAGCCCGATCCCGGCCAGGTCCGGATCAAGGTGACAGCAGTACCTGTCCATGCCAGCGATCTGACACCATCCGCGGCAGATACGGATTCACCCGGAGTTCCCAACCGTACTCGGAATCGAATCCGTCGGTGTGTTCGACGAACTCGGAAGCGGCACAGACGGTCTGACCGCCGGGCAACGCGAAATCACGATCGGAGTCACGGGCACGTGGCAGGAGTACGTTCTCGCCGATGCCGGGCGGGTCTTGCCTGTACCGCCCGGCATGAGCGATTCCACGGCGATTCTCGCCAATCCACTCACCGCCGTGGTCTTGACCGGTGATGAACCCGATGTTCAACCGGGTGAATGGCTCCTGCAGACCGCGGCCGGTTCAACCGTGGGCCAGTCGGTCATCCAGTTCGGGGCGCACGTCGGCGTCAAGACCCTCAACGTGGTCCGCCGTCGATCCGCTGTCGAGGACATCCTCGCGCTGGGAGGCACCGCGGTGATCTGCACGGAGGATGAAGACCTGCGCGAACGGGTGGCCGACATAGCAGGCCACGACGGCGTGTCCAAGGCGATCGACTGTGTAAGCGGTCAGATCGGTGCGGACGTGTCGCGTGCGCTGGCACCGCACGGTGAGCTGGTCGTCTACGGTGCGCTGTCCACGCACCGCCAAACCGATCCCGACAAACTCACCATCCCCATCTTCGCGCGCTCACTGATCTACGAAACCAAGACCGTTCGGGGATTCTGGCTGTTCCGCTGGTTCACCGAGACCCTGAAGGACCAGATGGCCGCAACGACCAACCGGACACTTCAGCTCGCCGACAGCGGCGCGCTGCGCGTGCCCGAGGGTCAGCCGATCCCCCTCGAAAAGTTCACCGAAGCCGTCCATTTGGCCGAAGCTCCCGCACACGGGGCCAAACCGCTGCTGGTATTCGAACCGTAGGAGGCAGACGCTGCCCTTCGAGTAAGCGCGGCCGGCTCACGGGCGGGCGGCGGCATGGGCTGGCGCGCCGGGTACACGAACCCTCAGTTGGCGGATAGCCGTTGGACCGTACGGTGCGGATCTTCATCCTTTCGACCGAGATTCTGCCACGGGCGTGCCGACGGTCGAATCGAACCGATGTACCGCGCGTGGAGGCACCGGAGATGTCGTCGGATTTTGTATGGTTGTGTCGACGTGGCGACAGAAGGTGCGGCTTTGGAGCTGCGCCGTCGAGGACGGGAGCTGACGCCTTTGTCCACATCGGTGCGCTCCATGCCGATGTCCCTCGACGGGCACATCGCGGGTCCGAACGAGGGACCGGGTGGCCCCGGCGGCGACGGGATCGAGAGCGCAATGGCGCAGGCGAAGTCGGCCGCCGGGAACCGCAACGTGATGGTGCATGGTGCATACCTCGCCGGCGCGCCGAAACGTCGCCGAGGCAACGCAACGCGGCCGAGAAATCCCAGCACGAATCAGAGGTCGATCGATCCTACAGATCTATTTCCTCGACACTGACGCTTCGGCCGAGAGTTCGATTGCCGTCGACATCGACGAATAGCGCCACCACAAGGCACTCGCCTTACCCGCAAAGAGCGCATTTCCGGACGACACGAACCTACTTTCGTGACAGATCGTCAAACTCGTTGACATACTTGAAGTGATGACTATCCAGATAACGTCTGACGGCTTTCACAAGGATGCGATCTCGATGCGAGATAACAGGCCCGCAGCCTCCGCCCTGCAGCTCTACCGCGAATTTCAGCACCAACACCCCCGAACTCCGGTCCCTGCCGACTTCGTCACCGAATGCGGTTTCCGACTGGGACGTTGGCAGGACCGCCAGCGGATTGCCCGTGTGCTCGGCACTCTGCCGCCCCAGCGCATCGAACAACTCGATGCGATCGGATTTCTGTGGAGCGACGACGACGGCCCACTTCCCGCCGTGTCACGTACCGACGCCAAGCGGCGACGGATGCTCACCGCCATCGCCGCCTACCGTGAAGAGCACGGCAACGCACTTGTTCCCGCGAACTATGTCACCGCTGACGGTGAACAGGTGGGCCAGTGGCTCTACCGGGCGGTAAAGAAGTGGAGGGCCGACGCCTTGCCGGACAAAGAACGTCGCACACTAGCCGTCCTCGGGGTCTCCCCCGGTCCACGACCGCGGGGACCCCGAACCGCAGCACAGCTCGTCGGACACGTGCCGTGAGGCAGACTGCCCGCACGCTGAATACTGTTGCTGTATAGATGTTCAAACATCATCGTCATTCCCCGGACAAGTCGGACCCTCTGGGCAGGCCCGAAGGGGAGCGTGCGGGAGCGACGCCGGAGAGGGTGGAGGCAGTGCACTGCCGGGTATTGGGCCCGACAGGACAAAAGGGGCGTTGCTGGCCGATCGGGAAAGATGGTGCGGGACAGCGCTACTGGTGATGTACATCAGGGTCTGCAAAGATCGCGGCCCAAGTCCGCGGAGGCAGGCGGCAAGGTTGGGCCGGAGGCTCGACGACGCGACCAACGGTCGGTTCACGGGACGGTGGTGCGGGTGGTGTGGCGCGGGATCGATTGGCCCGGTTCGCCGGTGGGCTGGTTCGGGCGGTTCTTGTCGGTGGTCGGCGTTACAGTCGAGGTATTAGGAGATGGGGATGCCACATGTGCTGGTGGGAGGGTTGATGGAAGACGTCACGGCGGCGCCGGAATCGTGGTCCGGACCGTTCTCTGGGCGCTGTGGTCGACACAGTATCGACGACGGGGTGTCCGCGACGCCGCGGCAGTTCTCGTTCACCACCCGCCCATACACAGCGGTCGACGCTGCGACCGGAGAGCCGATCGGACTCGACGACGTCGACACCCGGGTGGGGTGGCTCCTCGACCTGGTCACCGCGGCCGGCGCCGAGTTGGTGTCGCGGCTGTGGCAGCCGGCGACGTTCGATGTGCTCGCCGTCGGCCTGGACCGGCAGGACCGCAGGCTGCCCGCACAGGGTCATGTCGCCGCGGCCCGTCTCGGCTGGACCCCGCACTACCCGTACGGGGTCTACGTCCCGTCGCGTGTCACGCGGGTGGTGACCGCGCAGGTGATGGCGACCCTGCGGACCCTGACCTACCGGGACACCGCGATTACGGCACTCTCGGCCCGATTCGACCCGGCCACCGGCGTTGTGGCGCCGCCGAACGGGTCGGCGAAACACGTGTCAGCGGGTTTCGCTCGTGGCGTGCGACGTCAGCTCGCCGCACACGCCCGCCGCACCGACGGGGCACCGGCCGGCCGAGTGCGGATCACCGACGTCCAGGAACCACCCCGGATGGCGGCGATGGGCCAACTCTCCGCCGCCGACCGGCAGCTCGCACAGATCACCGCGACAGGCCGTGAGCTGGTGTTGACGGTGAAGCTGCCGACCAGCCCGACCCCGGCGGGGCGGGCGCAGTGGCGGCGGGTCCGTCTGACCGCCGCCATCCCCGCGCACCTGCACGGCAGAGCTGTGACCGGCTGGCATCTGCCGACCCTGATCCTCGACCGCCGGGGCCTGTTGTGGCGGGGCGCGGCGACCGAAGTCATCCCGGCAACCGATCTAATGGCCGGCACGGTCGCGGTCGGGGTCGATTGGTCCCCGACCACCCTCGGCGCCGCATCCACCGTGGCCGACAACCCTGAGGGACTGGTGTCGGATTACCGGGGCTTCACCTACGACGACCGCGGCCTCGGAATCAAACTGGCCCGCCTGCAGGCCGAAGGCCAGCTGCTGCACCGCAAGGCTGACCCGGCTGGCCGCCACCGCCCCAGCCGAGGTTCGCACCCAGCTGGAGGCGAAGATCGCCGTCCTCGACGAGCACCGCGAGGCGGTGGGTGCCAAGCGGAGGAAGATCAACCGGGAACTGGCCTTCCACTTCGCCCRCCAAACCACCGACTACTCCGCCGCCGCGGGCGCGCAGGTGATCGCGGTGGAAGATCTCACCACCCTCGAGCCCCGCGGACACGGACGGGTCAACAACAATCGGGCCGCGCAGTCCGCCCGCCGCCACGCCGCCGCAGCCCTCGCCCACACCGCCGCAGGTGCCGGGATCACGGTGGTCTCCGTGCCCGCCCGAGGATCGTCCGCACAGTGCCCGGGCTGCGACGAACCGCTTGCACGCCCCGGCGGCTACCACACCGCGTGGTGCCCGGGCTGCCGGGTCGGCGGCAACCGCGACCATATCGCCGGGGTGAACCTGGCCAAACGCGCACTGCTCGGCAGAAACAAAGCCGCCCAGCGGCGTGGACAGATGCCCGCGGTCCGGGTCGCCGAACACGCGCCGGTGCGGCCATCGCGCGACAAGAAAGGTCCCACCCCGAGCAGGCCGCGGCATCGCCGGGTTCGCCGCAGCCTGCCCATCGTGACACCGCGGTTGGGGGTGACTCCGAAACAGCATGTTCCTGCACCACAAGCGTCGGTGTGGGACACGGTCAAACCCACGCCACCGCACGGTGATGCGGGTAGCCGTGACACACGTCTATCTCCCACGCCCGCCACGCAAGTGGCAGATAGTATGAGATTTACGTAGACGCTTCACTGAAACCTGGTTCTCGATCCCTCAGGACGACAGACAGGGAGATTACAGATGCCCACCCATCAGGCAGTTCACGTCCAGGCCCCCGGCGAACCGCTGACACTCGTCGACGTCGAGACAGGGTCGCCCCCGCGCGACCACGTACGCATCGCGGTGTCGGCGTGCGGAGTGTGCGGCACCGACCACGCCTTCGTCAACGGCGCGTTCCCGGACATGTCTTGGCCCCTGACACCTGGACACGAGATTGCCGGAACCATCGCCGAACTCGGCGACGGCGTCGACCACTACACCGTCGGCGACCGCGTCGCTGTGGGTTGGTTCGGTGGGCACTGCAACCGGTGCATCCCCTGTCGTCAGGGCTCCTTCATTCATTGCGAGAAGTTGCAGGTGCCGAGCTGGCAGTACCCTGGCGGATACGCCGAGTCGGTGACCGTTCCAGCAAACGCACTGGCCCGGATTCCGAACGAATTGTCCTTCGCCGAAGCAGCACCCATGAGTTGCGCCGGAGTCACCACGTACGACGCGCTGCGCAAAACCAGGGCCGTCCCGGGCGACCGCGTCGCCATCCTCGGCATCGGCGGACTCGGCCACCTCGGTGTGCAGTTCGCCCGGGCGATGGGTTTCGAGACGGTCGCCATCGCCCGCGGCGCAGACAAAGGCGACGACGCCCGCCAGCTCGGCGCCCACCACTACATCGATTCCACCGCCGGTGACGTCAGCGAAGCGTTGCAGGCTCTCGGTGGCGTATCCGTGGTTCTGGGGACCGCGGCGAATTCGAAAGCGATGGGTGATGTGGTCGGTGGGCTGCTTCCGTTCGGTGAACTCACGGTCGTCGGTGTCACGCCCGACCCACTGCCGATCAGCCCCCTACAGCTGATCACTCCCGGCGTCGATGTCACCGGCCACCCGTCCGGCACCGCCCGCGACGTCGAAGAG
>NZ_JBFUGT010000286.1:0-8255 GCF_056402775.1 Rhodococcus sp. P3_B8 | reverse complement strand
CGCCGACGCGGCATGGGTGCCATCGCCCGCCGCTTCGGCCTTGCGGACCCACACCCGTACGGTCTCCGTCTTCAGTGACATCCGTTCGGCGATTGTGCGGATCGCCTCGTATTCCGAGGCGTAGTCACCACGGTGCTCGAGGACCAGGCGCACGGCCTTCTCTCGCACCTCGGCTGGATAGACATTCGGCATAAGGATTACCTTCCCAAGAAAGAAGGTGCGCATCAAACCCGGGACGATTCAGATCGAGTCGGGTGAAGGTGTCCCGGTCGGTGGCCAACTGCACCAGGGTGATGGTGGCGTCGTGCCCGGTGCCGGGGTCGATCACGCGGGTGCCCAGTTCCAAAGAGATCGTCGCCACGATGCCGTCTCGGTCGGCCTCGAAGATCTCGTGCACCGAGCGGATCGCCACCTCGGCGACCGCTTTCGCGTAGCGGTCCTTACGGGCCTTGACCGTCAGCAGGGTGCTGGTGATCGAGTCACCGGCCTTGACGTACTTGAACGCCTTCTCCACAGGGAGGGCAGCCGGGTCGGGCACGGTGACGGTCAACCGCAGTTCCCGATCCGCCGGATCGAACGCGAAGTCATGCTCGACGGGAAAGCACTCCGGGTACACCGAGTTACCGAGGACGATGGACACGTATTCCTCGAGCGCCCACGGCTCACGCTCCTGCAACGCCACCATCAGCCGCTCGAGTTTCACATTCGCCGACAGCACCGATTCCCGGCGCTCGCGGCATTCACGTTCGTACTGCTCCTGCGCAGCCTGGAATTTCTGCGCACGCGCGGACTCGAGCCGCTGATACGTGTGCTCATTTGCCTCCTCGACCCGGGCGCGGTCGGCGAGCAGTTGCTGCCAATGATGATGCTGCTGCCAGAACAGCGCCTGGGCGTCGGAGATGGCGGCCGCATGCTTCTTCTTGCCGCCGAGCGCCGCTCCGAGCCCGGTCGGCGCCGGGGGTTCGGTGTAGACGGGCTCCGGCGGATAGGGCAGCGGATCGGGGCGCCGGGTCGGGGTGGTCAGATCGGGCCGGTCGAACGGTGGGTGCGCGATCTGCTGCCGCAACGCCGCCAGGTCGACGAAGTCGTCGACCGCCAACGTCGCCGACAGGAGACTGTCGATGGCCTCGGACTGCTCCGCCAGCTCGGCATTGAGCCGTTCCACCTCGGCCAGTCGTGCTTGTTCATGCAGCCGGGCGCGTTCCTTCGCCCCATAGGCAGCGTCGGCCGCGGCCATGCGGGCGCCGGCGGCCTGGGCGCGTTCGAATTCCCGCTGGGCGCGCTGCGCTTCGCGGACCGCGCGGGCGTGTGCCTGGGCGGTGGCCCGTTGTTGCTGGCGTTGCCGCTGCTCGGCGAGCCGCGCCTGGTGTTGCATCTCCGCGAAGAATCCACGTCGCCTGGCCATACCCGGGCCCCCTTCAGTTGAACAGTGCGTCGATCGCTGCAGCCCCGCATCGGAATTTTGATGGCGTTACAGCGTCGACTAACGCGTTACTGCGTACGTGATTGATATCAAACCACCAGCGCTGCAACGCGATGTCGACCAAACAACCGACAGAGCCGCGCGTCGCCAACTCGGCCAAGTGGCGGTAGGTGGTAGTTGGTCCCCTATTCCGTATTTGTCTATCTCGGACGTTCTTTAAACTCTCATCACGCCGGGGTTAGTCGTTCTTCGTGTTGTCGTGAGAGAAGGGTTGGTCCAGCGAATGACGGATCAAGCGAGCGAGCGTGGCGGCGACGCTGACCTGAGTCCGGTGGAGCGGTGGTTGGCCAACAGCAAACCCATCGAGTCACGCGAGCCGGAGCCCTTCGTCCCCTTGGTGGACTTGGCCGTACCGGGAAGCTTCGTCGGTGTGCCGCCGCTAGGGCGTGTCTCCCAATGATTTGGGGTGTTGTGCTGCAGACTCTTCGCTGTGGCAGACGTTGTTAATAGGTTTGAGGTGTTGACGGACAAGCAGTGGGAGTTGCTTGCGCTGCTGTTGCCCAGTTCGGATGGGCTGCGGGGGCGGAAGTTCCRGAACAGCCGGCTCGTGGTGGAGGGGATGCTCTACCGGCTGCGTACCGGGCTCCCGTGGCGGGATCTACCTGCGCATTTCGGCCCCTGGAAGACGGTGTGGAAACGGCACCGACGCTACGCCGGGGATGGAACGTGGGATCGGGTACTCATAGCCCTGGCGGCGATGGCCGATGCCGGTGGCGACCTGGATTGGGCGGTGTCGGTGGATTCCACCGTGGTGCGGGTGCACCAGCACGGCGCCAACGCCGCGCGTGACACAGGGGGATCTACCGAATTACACGAATCTGCTTGACGAACCGGTCRATCACGGCATCGGCCGGTCCCGCGGCGGGCTGACCTGCAAAGTCCACCTGGCGTGCGATGGCGACGGACGTCCCTTGTCGGTGCTGGTGGGTCCTGGCCAGGCCGGMGACAGCCCGATGTTCGGCCCGCTCCTGGAGGGCATCTGCGTGCCGCGCATCGGTGGCGGCGCACCCCGCACGCGCCCGGACGAGGTCCGTGCCGACAAGGCGTACACATCCAAGGCCAATCGAGAACTGCTACGCAGCAAGGGCATCAAGGCGGTCATTCCCGAGAAGTCCGATCAGGTGGCCAACCGCAAGAACAAGGGCAGCGCGGGCGGTCGGCCACCGAACTTCGATGCCGAGTCGTACAAGGGCCGCAACGTGGTGGAAAGGGCCTTCAACAAGGCAAAACAGTGGCGAGCGGTGGCAACCCGGTATGACAAGCTTGCCCTGACTTACCGGGCTGGATTCCTCCTCGCCGGCATCGTCGAATGGCTCAAACTATTGGGAGACATGCCCTAGGCCCCGGAATCCGATTCCGTCCCTCCAGGCCCGCCCTCCCGGGCAATCCAGATCAGGTGCCACCCGTCCGTGCGGCAGTCCCGTTCTTGCGCTGGTTGGCGTGGAAGCGCGCCTTCTTCTGACGATTCCCGCACGTGTTCATGTCACACCATTTGCGGGTGCGACTTTGACTGGTATCGAAGAAGGCGGCTTGGCACGTTGGCGATGCGCACAGGGCCAATTTTCCGTCTCGTTCGCCTGCGATGATGCTGATCGCGTCGGCGGCGATCACGCTGAGGGCATCTTCCACGCAGGAAGCCGAGCTGAGTCGCCATCGCCGCTTAGCTTCCGGCGTCAGGATAGCCGCGGCCCGACCCTGAGCGCTGCAGTCATTGATGACTTGGACAGCAGACGCAGGGAGAGAGTCCTGGATCGCGGCCGCTGTCGCGGCGGCGTGAATTGATTCCCTCAGTTCCCGAGCGAGTTCGAGCTGGGCGGTGGTGCAGGACTCCACGGCGAGGCCGTTCACTGCCAGCCAGTCGACGAGTCGCTGCGGCGTGGGAATGCGCTCTAGAGCGTTGCCGCGCCGCTCCGTCAGAGTCGCCGTGAAGCTGGTCGCTAGCACGTTTCCGAGGCGAAAGTCAGGAAACTCGGCTCGCATGGAACCACCTTAGCAGGTTGCACCCTGTGATCGGACATGCTAGAACCGTCTTAGACGGTTCGCGAAAGGTTGTATCCGGTTCCACGATTGCCAGGAGGTCTCATGCCCCGTCCAACCAGCGACGTGCAAGCATTTGAAGCCCACGCAACAGACGCTGAACTCGACGATCTGCGCACGCGATTAGCCGCGGCGCGGCTACCGGAGGCCGAGACGGTCCATCACGCCGCGCCCGACCCTCGCCGATGGGAACAGGGCGTTCCGCTCGCCGACCTCGTCGATGTCGTGAACTACTGGCGCACCGGGTACAACTGGCGGTCGTTCGAAGAGCGCCTCAACCGTATCGGCCAGTTCCGCACGACCATTGATGATCTGGGAATCCACTTCCTGCACCGCCGATCCGCGCGCGCAGATGCCACTCCTCTGATCGTGACGCACGGCTGGCCAGGCAGCATTGCCGAGTTCGTCGATGTCGTAGACGAGCTGGCAGATCCGCAAGATGCAGACGCGCCGGCGTTCCACGTCGTGGTTCCATCGCTGCCGGGCTTTGGATACAGCGACAAGCCGGCCACCACCGGGTGGGGAACCGAAAAGATCGCAGCCGCATGGGTGGAACTGATGGGAAGGCTCGGCTACAGCAAGTTCGCAGCCCACGGCGGCGACTGGGGAGGCAATATCACCACGGTTCTCGGCGGCAGGTTCCCGGCGCATGTTCTCGGCATCCACACAACGTTCGCGGAGGCACCGCCCGGGTTGACAACGGACGGGCTGACGGCGGCCGAGCGCAAATGGACCGAGGAAACCCGCGATTTCTGGCGCCACCACGCGGCGTACGCGAAGCAGCAGGCGACCCGACCGCAGACCATCGGCTACTCGCTCGTCGACTCACCGGTCGGGCTTCTTGCCTGGATCCTGGACAAGTTCGCCGAGTGGACAGATACCGAAGACAGCCCGTTCGAGACGATTTCCAGAGACCGCGTTCTCGACAACGTCACCCTGTATTGGCTGACGCGGACCGGCGCATCGTCGGCCCGCATCTATTACGAAAGCCACAACTCGCTGGACCCCGAACTTCGGGTCGACGTCCCGTCAGCAATCAGTATGTATCCCCGCGACATCGAGAAGTGTCCGCGTCCCTGGGCACAGGAGCGGTACCGACAAATCGTCCGATGGAGGTCGCCCGAAATCGGGGGACATTTCCCGTCGCTGGAGGTTCCCGAGTATTTCGTCAAGGACCTGCAAGAAGGCCTGGCGGCAGTGCTGGCCGCTCATCGGTGAACGCGGCGCTGGGTGCCGGAACTCGGAATTGGTCCGGGGATCTGAGCTACGCGCCGAATGCTCTGCGCGGCGAGGAGTCTCGGTTGAAGACCTTTGCGGTAGCGTTCCTGGGTTTCTTCCCAATCGTTGTGTGCCCGGGTTGATCGCATTCACCTGTGAATGTGACCGCTGTCCGCGCGGAATTCGTTTGCCGGGCAACGACTCTTCCTGGTCCTACTAGCCGGGGTACGGGGTGGTTCCGCGCTGTACGCGGACCGCGGCGGCCCACCATGCCAGCTGCGCCAGCATGCGGTCCGCCGAGTCGATGGCGGCGCCGTCGGTCGTCTGCCCCTGGTCGTCGAATCGCTTGCGCACCTGGTGGAAACTCACGCTCTGCCGCACCGACACCATGTGCAATTCGGCAACCACCTGGCGCAGCTGTTCGGTTGCCCGGAGCCCGCCGGCCAACCCGCCGTACGACACGAAACCGATGGGCTTCGAGCGCCATTCGTGTTTGACGCTGTCGAACGCGGTCTTCAGCGCTGCAGGGTAACCATGGTTGTACTCGGAGGTGACGGCCACGAACCCGTCGGCTCTGCCCACTCGCTCCCGGAATTCGTCCGTCGCGGGGGATGCGCCGAGATCCTGCGGCAACGGCGTGTCGGCGAGATCGATGATGCCCACGTCCAGCCCCGGGTAGGCGCGAGCACGTTCGGCGAACCAGCTGGCGACGACGGGAGCGATCCGGCCCACTCTGACGGATCCGATGATGATCTCGATCCGGACGGGTGCGACTGCGGTCATGAACAGGCTCCTTCTCTTCCGGAGCCATCGTAGGTGCTGGCGCCTCCGCTACCGCGGTGGTGATCGACTCCGCAGGTTCCGGTCAGTCGCCGCAGCAGCCGCCCGGCACGGTCCTGACGTCCCGGGTGATCTTGTTGCGTGCCGCCAGATCCGCGTCGTCCGGGTAGTCGACGCGCACCAGGGTCAGTCCGTGCGCCGGGGCCACCAGGATCGAACTCGACCGCGACTTCTCCTGGAGGAGTCCTTCGATCCAGCCGAGGTCGCGGCGCCCCTCCCCCACGGCGAGAACCGCACCGACGAGACTGCGCACCATCGACCAGCAGAAGGCGTCGGCGCTGACGAAGGCCGTGAACACGTCGCCGTCGCGCTCCCAGTCGAAACGTTGGAGATCGCGGACGGTCGTGGCGCCTTCCCGGCGTTTGCAGAACGCCGCGAAGTCGTGCAGACCCAGCAGTGTCGCGGACGCCGAGCGCATGAGTTCGAGGTCGAGAACCTTCGGATACGACACGGTGTCCCGGGCTCGGAGCGGATCGGCGCCGTAGGCCGCCGACGTCAGCCGGTATTCGTAGTGCCTGCGCATCGCGGAGAACCGCGCATCGAAGTGTTCGGGCGCGAAGGCGATCCGCTTGATCCGCACGTCCTTCGGCAGGAACCGCGCGAGCCTGCGGACCAGCCGGGATGGGTCGTCAGGGAGGGCGTCGACCGGAACATCGACGTGCGCCACCTGTCCGGTGGCGTGGACCCCGGCGTCGGTGCGCCCCGCCACCGTGAGTTGCAACGGTGTACGCAGGACGGCGCCGAGCTTCTCCTCGATCTCCCCGCACACCGTGCGCAGCCCGTTCTGGCGGGCCCACCCGGAGAAATCGGTTCCGTCGTACGCGATGTCCAGGCGCAAGCGACGGGTCGCATACGAAACGGGCCCGCCGTCCCTCGGGGGGACGACGGGCCCGTTCGATTCAGCGTGTGCCGAAACCAAGTGGACTAGTCCTTCTTGGCCTCTTCGGCCTCGGGGGCGTCGGCCGCGGTGGCGGTCTCGTCCTCGATGGCCTCGACAACGGCGTCAGCGTTCTCGACCTCGGCGTCGGTTGCCTCGGCCTCGACGGCCTCGACGACGTTCTCCTCGGCGGGAGCAGCAGCCGGCGCATCCTTCGATGCCTTCACGCGACGAGCGCGGTCGGCCTCGGAGGTGACGGTCTTCTCCTTGACGAGCTCGATGATCGCCATCGGCGCGTTGTCGCCCTTGCGGGGGACCGTCTTGATGATGCGGGTGTAGCCGCCGTCACGATCGGCGTAGAACGGGCCGATCTCCGCGAACAGGGTGTGCACGACATCCTTGTTGCGGATGACCTTCAGAACCTCGCGACGGTGAGCCAGGGTTCCGGCCTTGGCGTGCGTGACGAGCTTCTCGGCGTACGGGCGCAGGGCCTTGGCCTTGGACTCCGTGGTGGTGATGCGGCCGTGCTCGAAGAGCGCGGTAGCCAGATTGGCGAAGATCGCCTTCTGGTGCGAAGCCGACCCGCCGAAGCGGGCACCCTTCTTGGGCTTGGGCATGATGATCTCCTAGTAAAGGACCGTGAGCTACAGCTGTTCGGTCTCGGCGTAGTCCTCGGTGCCCTCGGCATCACCGAAGGAACCGGCGTCCGTGTCGCTCCACGTCCCGGTGGCGGCGTCGTAGCCGGCAACGGTGGTGGGATCGAAGGACGCGGGGCTGTCCTTGAGGGCCAGGCCGAGCGAATGCAGCTTGACCTTCACCTCGTCGATGGACTTCTGTCCGAAGTTGCGGATGTCGAGCAGATCGGACTCGGTACGGCCGACAAGCTCACCGACGGTGTGAACACCTTCGCGCTTGAGGCAGTTGTAGGAACGGACCGTCAGGTCCAGGTCCTCGATGGGCAGTCCGAACGAAGCAATGTGATCGGCCTCGGCGGGCGAGGGGCCGATCTCAATGCCTTCTGCTTCGACGTTCAGCTCACGGGCCAGGCCGAAGAGCTCAACCAGGGTCTTGCCCGCCGAAGCGAGCGCGTCCCGAGCGGTGATGGAGTTCTTGGTTTCCACATCGAGCACGAGCCGATCGAAGTCGGTGCGCTGCTCGACGCGGGTGGCCTCCACCTTGTAGGTGACCTTGAGCACCGGCGAGTAGATCGAGTCGACCGGGATACGGCCGATCTCGGCGCCGGACGCCTTGTTCTGGACGGCGGGGACGTAGCCGCGACCGCGCTCGACGACGAGCTCGATCTCCAGCTTTCCCTTGTCGTTCAGGGTGGCGATGTGCAGATCCGGGTTGTTCACGGTGACGCCGGCCGGGGGCACGATGTCGCCTGCGGTCACAGCGCCGGGGCCCTGCTTGCGGACGTACATGGTGACCGGCTCGTCCTCTTCGGAGCTCACGACGAGGCCCTTGAGGTTCAGGATGATGTCGGTGACATCTTCCTTCACACCGGGAACTGTGGTGAACTCGTGCAGAACGCCGTCGATGCGGATGCTGGTGACAGCAGCGCCGGGAATCGACGAGAGCAGCGTGCGGCGGAGCGAGTTGCCGAGGGTGTACCCGAAGCCTGGCTCGAGGGGCTCGATGACGAACTTCGAGCGGTTGTCAGCGATGACCTCTTCGGTCAGCGTGGGTCGCTGAGAAATGAGCATTGGATTTCCTCCTGTACGGGCGTCCGCTATTTGACGCCCACGATGGGAAAGGCACTTCGTGCCCGTGCGCCTTTCCGGTAGTCGGAACCGGAAC
>NZ_JBFUGT010000285.1:0-8306 GCF_056402775.1 Rhodococcus sp. P3_B8 | reverse complement strand
TCGAGGGCGGCGATGCGCTGCTCGACCGCGTCCTGGGTGGGGTTCATGATGCGGGTGTAGATGTTGCCCGGCTCGGCCAGACCGAACAGCGCGGCAGCGTGATCGGTGCTGTCGAACGTGTACGAGGTGGTCTGGTAGATCGGCAGCGCCCGCGCCTTGGTGGTCGCGTCGGACGTCTGCCCGGCGTGGATCTGCTTGGTCTCGAACGACCAGTTCTCGGTCATGTGCTGTCTACTCCAGTGGTCTGACGAGGCGCGACGGAGTTGCTGGTTCGTTCGCGCACAGGGCTTGTCTGGTGCTCTATCTACGACAACAACAACACATCATGAACCTCCGATGTCGGACCCGCGCTTGTCACCCGACTGTTGTATGAATCAGGGAACCAGGTCATCACCCGGGGCACCCCACCGCGGTGGAGGGTTGCCGGCCAGCTAGCCGGGGCTCGTTGCTGGCACTCATGACCTGGAGTGAATCTTAGCGGCTGGGGTGGAACGACCGGAAACGGCACCGATCAGGGCCACTAGCAGGGAAAAGTTACCCGCGAGTAGGGACGACCTCCGTGCCCCACGTGTTGCGAGCGTGGCGCATAGCAGTACGCTTGTCTTGTTTACGTGCGGTCTCCCAGCGGCCGCCTTGACCGTCTACGTTTGAAAAGCGAACCGTTCGCGGACCCACTCACAAAGTGCGACCGCAACCGTGTAACCAGGGAAACTTCCTAGGAGGACGCGAAGCACCCATGTCCAAAATCAAGGTTGAGGGCACCGTCGTCGAACTCGACGGCGACGAGATGACACGCATTATCTGGCAGTTCATCAAAGACAAACTGATCCATCCTTACCTGGATGTGAATCTCGAGTACTACGACCTCGGCATCGAACACCGGGACGAGACCGACGACCAGGTGACCGTCGACGCGGCCAACGCCATCAAGAAGCACGGCGTCGGCGTCAAGTGCGCGACCATCACCCCGGACGAGGCACGCGTCGAGGAGTTCGGTCTCAAGAAGATGTGGCGGTCGCCCAACGGCACCATCCGCAACATCCTCGGTGGGACGATCTTCCGCGCGCCGATCATCATCTCCAACGTTCCGCGACTGGTTCCGGGCTGGACCAAGCCGATCATCATCGGCCGTCACGCCTTCGGCGACCAGTACCGCGCCACCGACTTCAAGGTCCCCGGTCCCGGCAAGGTGATGATCACCTACACGCCCGAGGACGGCAGCGAGCCGATCGAGCACGAGCTGGTGAACTTCCCCGAGGGCGGCGGCGTCGTCCAGGGTCAGTACAACTTCACCAAGTCCATCGAGGACTTCGCGCGCGCCTCGCTCAACTACGGCCTGCAGCAGAACTACCCGGTGTACCTGTCGACCAAGAACACCATCCTCAAGGCGTACGACGGCGCGTTCAAGGACATCTTCCAGCACGTCTACGAGACCGAGTTCAAGTCGGAGTTCGACGCGGCAGGACTCACCTACGAGCACCGTCTCATCGACGACATGGTCGCGTCGGCGCTCAAGTGGGAGGGCGGCTACGTCTGGGCCTGCAAGAACTACGACGGCGACGTCCAGTCCGACACCGTCGCGCAGGGCTTCGGATCGCTCGGCCTCATGACCTCCGTGCTGCTGACCCCGGACGGAAAGACGTGTGAGGCCGAGGCCGCACACGGCACCGTGACGCGTCACTTCCGTCAGCACCAGCAGGGCAAGCCGACGTCCACCAACCCCATCGCGTCGATCTTCGCGTGGACCCGTGGACTCGAGCACCGCGGCAAGCTGGACAACACCCCCGACGTCATCGGCTTCGCCCAGAAGCTCGAAGACGTGGTCATCAAGACCGTCGAGGGTGGCCAGATGACCAAGGACCTCGCGATGCTGGTCGGCGGCGACCAGGGCTACCTGACCACCGAGGAGTTCCTCGGTGCGCTGGACATCAACCTCCAGAAGGCCATCGCCGAGCAGTAGGCACCGAGCCACAGYGTTACGAGCGGGACGTCCCCTCACGGGGCGTCCCGTTCGGCGTTTCCGGGCCGGGTGAGTCATCTCACGGTCGCTCGCGGCGCGAAAAGCGGAATCCGGGGAAGAGAATTTCGATGTGGGTCGTTGCGCAACGAGGCGCCGTGCGCCGCGTAGCCGTCTCCCCGTCTAGTCGAAAGTTCTGCTGTGAGCACTTCCACTCCCGTCCGCCCCGAGCACCTCGGTGTCATCGCCCAACATCCGTCCGTCCGCAAGCTCGCCATGATCGCGCTCGCGCTCGGTGGCTTCGGGATCGGGACCACCGAGTTCGTGGCGATGGGGCTACTGCCCGAGATGGCGTCGAGTCTCGGGATCACCGAGCCGACGGCCGGGCACGTCATCTCGGCGTATGCGCTGGGTGTGGTCGTCGGCGCGCCACTCATCGCGGCGTTGACCGCGCGGGTGCCCCGTAAGACGCTGCTGATCGCGTTGATGGCGGCGTTCACGATCGGCAACGCCGCCACGGTGTTCGCGCCGAACTACGGCGTGCTGATGGCCGCGCGGTTCGTGGCGGGCCTGCCGCACGGCGCCTACTTCGGTGTCGCGGCCCTCGTGGCGGCGCACCTCGCGGACCGCGGCCAGCGAGCCAGGGCGGTCGCTCTCGTGATGATGGGACTGTCGGTGGCCAACGTCGTCGGCGTTCCCGTCGCGTCGTGGCTGGGCCAGATGCTCGGCTGGCGCAGCGCCTTCGCGCTCGTGGCCGTGATCGGTGTGGTGACACTGGGCGCGATCTGGTCGTGGGTGCCCGCGCTCGCCGCCATGCGGATGTCGAATCCCCTCACCGAACTCGGTGCCCTGCGCCGCGCGCAGGTGTGGATGACGCTGATCATCGGCATGGTCGGGTTCGGTGGCATGTTCGCCGTCTACACGTACATCAGCACGACGCTCACCGACGTCGCCGGCCTGTCGCGGTCGCTGGTGCCGCTGGCCCTGATGATCTACGGGCTGGGCATGGTCGCGGGCAATCTGATCGGCGGCCGACTCGCCGACCGGGCGCTGATTCCCGGTCTGTTCGTATCGATGACGGCGCTCGGGGTGTTGCTCGGCGTCTTCGTGATCGCCTCCCACAACCCGTACACGGCGCTGCTGCTGGTGTTCTTCGTCGGTGCGGCGGGTGCGTCGATGGTTCCCGGGTTGCAGACCCGGCTGATGGACGTCGCCGCGGACGCCCAGACCCTCGCCGCCTCGCTCAACCACGCGGCCCTCAACATCGCGAACGCGTTCGGGGCGTGGATCGGTGGTGTCGTGATCGCGGCCGGCTACGGCTACACGGCGCCCGCCGCGGTCGGTGCGCTGCTGGCCGTGGCGGGTCTCGTGGTCCTCACCGTGGCGGTCGCGATGGAACGCCGCAGCGCCCGTTCGTCTCGGTAGCCGCGCTGTCGTACGCGTCCGCTACGGTGCTTGCCGTGCCACACATCATCACCACCGTCAATGTCAACGGCGTTCGCGCCGCCGCCCGCAAGGGGCTCACCGAGTGGATCGAGCGCACAGAGGCCGACGTCGTGTGTCTGCAGGAGACGCGGGCGTCCGACGAGCAGCTCGCCGAGACGCTCGCGCCCGCTCTGGAGGGCGGATGGAACCTGGTGTCCGCGGAGCCGTCGTCGAAGGGACGCAACGGCGTCGCGATCCTGTCCCGGAAACCTGCCGACGCCTTCCGCGTCGGCCACGGTGACGACGAGTTCGCGACCGCGGGCCGCTACCTCGAGGCCGACTTCGACGACCTGACCGTCGCGAGCCTGTACCTGCCCTCCGGGGAGGCCCAGACACCGCGGCAGGAGGAGAAGGAGCGATTCATGGACTCCTTCGCCCGGTACCTCACCGACACCGCAGCGGCTGCCGTCGCGGCAGGCAGGCACGTCGTGGTCTGCGGCGACTGGAACATCGCCCACACCGAACTCGACCTGAAGAACTGGAAGACCAACAAGAAGAACTCCGGTTTCCTCCCGAACGAGCGGGAGTGGCTCGGCGCCCTGTTCGCCGAGGACGCGCACTGGACCGACGTGGTCCGGCAGCTCAATCCCGACGTCGCCGGGCCGTACTCCTGGTGGTCGTACCGCGGGAAGGCGTTCGACAACGACTCCGGCTGGCGCATCGACTACCAGATCGCCACCCGGGAACTGGCTGAGCGGGCCAAGCAGGCCGTCGTCGAGCGCGCCGAAACCTACGACCAGCGGTGGTCCGATCACGCGCCGGTCACCG
Source organism: Rhodococcus sp. P3_B8 (assembly GCF_056402775.1). Lineage (NCBI taxonomy): Bacteria > Bacillati > Actinomycetota > Actinomycetes > Mycobacteriales > Nocardiaceae > Rhodococcus > Rhodococcus sp. P3_B8. Next base: position 4,096 of record NZ_JBFUGT010000285.1, on the reverse strand, counting down.
TCCAGTACCGGTGACGGCCGGTATCTGATTCGTGTCGTCACGGCGCACGTGAAAAGATCAGTACTCATGTCGACCCCTGCAGCTCAGAAACCCACCGCGAAACCGCGGGTGCTCTCCGGCATCCAGCCCACCGCCGACTCGTTCCACCTCGGCAACTTCCTGGGTGCTCTGCAGCAGTGGGTGCCTCTGCAGGACGACTTCGACGCGTTCTACTTCATCCCCGACCTCCACGCGATCACGGTGGCGCAGGACCCGAAGGAGCTGCGCCGTCGCACGAAGATCGCGGCGGCACAGCTGCTGGCTCTCGGAATCGACCCCGACCGCGCCACGCTGTTCGTGCAGAGCCAGGTGCCCGAGCACGCGCAGCTGGCGTGGGTCCTCAACTGCATCACCGGTTTCGGTGAAGCGAGCCGGATGACGCAGTTCAAGGACAAGTCGGCCAAACAGGGCAGTGAGAACGCGAGCGTCGGCCTGTTCACGTATCCGGTGCTGATGGCTGCCGACATCCTGCTCTACCGTCCGCAGCGGGTCCCCGTCGGCGAGGACCAGCGTCAGCATCTCGAACTGTCCCGCGATCTCGCCCAGCGGTTCAACACCCGGTTCGGGAAGGCGTTCGTCATTCCCGAGGCCCAGATCATCAAGGGCACCGCCAAGATCTACGACCTGCAGGATCCGACGTCGAAGATGAGCAAGTCCGGTCCGAGCCCCGCCGGACTGATCAACCTCCTCGACGACCCCAAGGTGTCGGCGAAGAAGATCAAGTCCGCGGTCACCGACAACGAGCGGGAGATTCGCTACGACCCRCAGGCCAAGCCCGGTGTGAGCAACCTGCTCACCATCCAGTCCGCGCTGTCCGGGACTCCGGTCGAGACGTTGGTGGCCGGGTACGAGGGCAAGGGGTACGGCGACCTGAAAACCGATACGGCAGATGTCCTCGCCGAGTTCGTGACACCGTTGAAAGCGAAGGTGGAAGGGTACCTCTCGGACGAGGCAGAACTCGATCGGATCATCGCCGCCGGTGCTCACCGCGCCCGCGAGGTGTCGTCGCAGACTCTGGCGGCCGTGTACGAGAAGGTTGGGTTTCTGACACCGAAGGGATGAGCACTGTGGCTGACGAACCGAGTTTTCTCGACAGGCAGCGGGCAGCGCGCCCCTGGTTCGACCATCTGATGCGGGCCGCACAGCGGTACCAGCAGCAGAAGGGCGACTACTACGCGGCGGGGATCACGTATTTCAGTGTGCTCGCACTGATTCCGATCCTGATGGTCGCGTTCGCCATCGCCGGTTTCGTCCTCGCCGGGCAGCCGGAGTTGCTGCAGGAGCTGCAGGACAGCATCACCAAGAACGTTCCCGGAAGTCTGGGTGACACGCTCAACACGGTCATCGATTCGGCGATCGCGTCCCGTGCCAGCGTGGGTGTTCTCGGTCTGCTCGGTGCCGCGTACGCGGGACTCGGGTGGATGGCGAACCTGCGCGACGCGCTGACGGCGATGTGGGAGAGCCAGCGCGAGTCCAAGGGATTCGTCCGGACCAAGCTGGGCGACGCGGCCGCGCTGCTCGGGCTGGGTCTGGCGATGGTGGTCTCTCTCGGATCCTCCGCGCTGAGTAGCGGTCCCGTGGCCCGAACGGTGGTCGAGGTGCTGAACCTCGACGACGTTCCCGGGATCGACGCCGGGTTGCGCGCACTGTCGACCGTGGTGTCGCTTCTCGCGACGTGGGCGGTGTTCGCCTGGGTGATCGCCCGATTGCCCCGCGAACCCGTCACGTTCCGCAGTGCGCTCAAGGCGGCGTTGCTCGCGGCCGTGGTGTTCGAGATCTTCAAGCAGGTCGGTGCCATCTACCTCTCGGCGGTCACCGCGGGTCCCGCCGGTGTGGCGTTCGGTCCGATCATCGGTCTGCTCGTGTTCATCTACCTGACGTGCCGGATGCTGCTCTTCTCGACGGCGTGGGCCGCGACCACCCGCGCCAGCCTCGCGCTCGCCTTTGTGCCGCCGCCGGATCCGGCCGTCATCAACCCCCGGATCGAGGTGCACGAGGGGCCGGGTGTGCGTGGAGGACTCGCCCTGGTGGGTGTGGGCGCCGCCGCGGCGCTCGGGTTGTCCGGACTGTTGACCCGCACCAAGCGCTGAGCCGGGCGCCGGTTTTCGTCAGCGCCTGCGGGACAGCCGACGTGCGCAGAGCACCAGCATGAGGACGACGGCCGCCCCGACGATCCCGACACCTGCCCGCAGGGCGAGTGTGTTGTCGGGGTGGTCGGAACCCGACGCGACGACGGAACTCGTCGCGGCGGCCGAATCCTGTTGCGGCGGTGCGGCAAGTACCGCGGCGGAACCGGTGTCGGCCGGATGCAGGTCCTCGAGGGATCCCACCTGGGCGTCGCGGTCGAGGGCGAAACCGTAATCCAGCAGTCGTGCCGCCTGCTCCCACGGCCGGATCGGCTGGGCTTCGGCGCCCATCAACGTCACCATCAGGCGGCGACCGTCGTGATCGGCGCCGCCGACATAGGTGTGGCGGGCGTCGTCGGTGAACCCGGTCTTGCCGCCCAGTGCGCCGTCGTAGTTGTAGAGCAGCTGATTGTCGTTGGCCAGTGCGAACGGGGGCCGGTCCTGATCGTCCGGAATCGCCGGATCCTTCGGGAAACCCGGGAACTGCACCGTCTCGGTGGAGATCAGCTCCGCGAACGTCGGGTTCTTCATCGCGGTGTGGAAGATGAGCGCGAGGTCGAACGGGGAGCTGCTCATGCCGGGGCCGTCGAGCCCCGACGGGGTCGCGGTCCTCGTGTCGTGCGCGCCGAGGGTGTCGGCGAGGTGGTTCATCTTGTCGACCGTGGCGGCGTCGCCGCCGAGTTGCCGGGCGAGGAGGTGGGCGGCGTCGTTCCCCGAGGCCATCACCAGGCCCTGCATCAGCTGCCGGTTCGTGTACTGACCGTTCTTGCCGATCCCGACGGCGCTGCCCTCCACCGCGGCGTCCTCCGCGGTGGCGGTCACGGTCTTGTCGAGATCCAGTTCGCCCAGCGCCACGAGAGCCAGCAGCATCTTGATGGTGCTCGCGGGCCGGTAGCGGCCGTGCGGGTCCTTCGCCGCGAGCACGGCTCCGGTGTCGATGTCCGCGACCACCCAGCCGGACGCCGCGATGTCGGCGGGCAGCGCCGGCGCATCGTCGGGAAGGATCACCCCGCACCCGGCCAGCTTCGGTCCGCCCACCGGCTCGTCGGGCACCGATACGGCGCTCGGTGTCGGATCACCCGGCTGGGGTACCTCCGACAGGTCGATCGCAGGCGCGGGGGCCGACCGGTTGGGGCAGTTGTCGGTGTTCGGGGTGGCGAACGGTGTGGAGGTGGGGGAGGAGGGCGCCGCGGGCGGAATCGCCCCGGCAGCACTCACCGAGAGTCCGGCCAGCAGGGTTCCGGACACGACCGCGGTACACACTCGACGCCACATCATCGAAGAGGCAGCGTATGCGACGACCGGTCGACTTCCGAAAACGGACACGTGTCGACACGATTTCGTGACGTCCACGCGACCGTTCCGGAAGACGAACGTCGGATCAGATGAAACCCATGCCCCGGACGGCGTCGCGTTCGGATTCGAGTTCCGCGACCGACGCGTCGATCCGCTTCCGCGAGAAGTCGTCGATCTCCAGCCCGTCCACGATCTGCCACGACCCGTCGACCGAGCGAACCGGGAACGAGCTCACCAGTCCCTCCGGCACGCCGTAGGCGCCGGTGGAGGGCAGCGCCACGGACGTCCAATCGTGGTCGGGGGTGCCGAGCACCCAGTCGTGGACGTGATCGATCGCGGCGTTGGCGGCGGAGGCCGCGGAGGATGCGCCGCGAGCCTCGATGATCGCACTGCCACGGTTCGCGACCGTGGGAATGAAGTCGCGGGTAAGCCATTCGCGGTCGGCGGCGAACTCGGCACCGGACCGCTCACCGACCCTCGCATGGAAGATGTCGGGGTACTGGGTGCTGGAGTGGTTGCCCCAGATCGCGACGCGGCTGATGTCCTTCACCGCGGCGCCCGAGTGCCGTGCCAGCTGGGCGATCGCGCGGTTGTGGTCGAGCCGGGTCAACGCCGTGAACCGCTCCGCCGGGATG
>NZ_JBFUGT010000284.1:0-8429 GCF_056402775.1 Rhodococcus sp. P3_B8 | reverse complement strand
CAGCGGGCGAGGGCGTCCGTCTCTCTGTTCACATTCTCTTCACTCACGAGACCCATCTTCGCACCCCCGGAACAGGACCGACGGCCGCATCTCTCGGTTGTTACGTAGAGTGGGACGAAACGGTCACGCCCGTGCGGTTCGGGTGTGGACGAACGAACGGTGCAGTTGATCGCGGCGCGACAGCGTCGCCGTATTCTTGGAGTGTGGCACGTGGGCATGCGGCCCCCCGCAGGTTTACCGTCGTTGTCCAAACGCAGCCGAGTGCTGCTGGTGCTGGCGCTTGTCGTCGCGGCCCTGTTGCTGGTGGGCCCTCGGCTCATCAGTACCTACACGGACTGGTTGTGGTTCGGTGAAGTCGGATTCCGTGGTGTCTTCACCACGGTCCTGATCACCCGCCTGCTCCTCTTCCTCGTAGTCGGTGTCGTGGTCGGCGGAATCGTCTGGCTGGCACTGCTGCTCGCCTACCGTTCGCGGCCGGTGTTCGTCCCGGTGTCGGGTCCCAACGATCCCGTGGCGCGGTACCGCACCACGGTGATGACTCGGCTGCGCCTGTTCGGCCTGGCCATTCCGATCGCGGTGGGACTGCTCGCCGGGCTGATCGCCCAGTCCAGCTGGGTGACGGTGCAGCTGTTCGTCAACGGCGGCGCGTTCGGCGTCGCCGATCCCGAGTTCGGCCTCGACGTCGGCTTCTACACCTTCGATCTGCCGTTCTACCGTTTCGTCCTCAACTGGCTGTTCGTCGCGGTTCTGCTGGCGTTCTTCGCGAGCCTGGTGACGCACTACATCTTCGGCGGGCTGAAGCTGGCGGGCCGGGGCGGCGCACTGACCAATGCGGCGCGAGTCCAGTTGGCGGTGCTCGCGGGAACGTTCATTCTCCTCAAGGCCGTCGCGTACTGGTTCGACCGTTACTCGCTGCTGTCGAGCAGCCGCAAGGAACCCACGTTCACCGGTGGTAGCTACACGGACATGAATGCGGTGCTGCAGGCGAAGCTGATCCTGCTGGCCATCGCGGTCATCTGCGCGGGTGCGTTCTTCGCGGCGATCTTCCTGCGCGATCTGCGGATTCCCGCGATGGCGACAGCGCTTCTCGTGCTCTCCTCGATCCTGGTCGGCGCGGTGTGGCCGCTCGTGGTCGAGCAGTTCTCGGTGCGTCCCAACGCCGCCGACAAGGAGAGCGCGTACATCGAGCGGAACATCGCCGCCACGCGGCAGGCGTACGGCATCACCGACGACAAGGTCGAGTACCAGGACTATCAGGGGTACGGCACGAAGCCGCCGCGGGACGTGCCCGCCGACGTCATGACCATCGAGAACACGCGACTGCTCGATCCGAACATCCTGTCGCGGACGTTCACCCAGCAGCAGCAGTTGAAGAACTTCTACGGTTTCCCGCCGACGCTCGACATCGACCGGTACGACATCGACGGGCAGTTGCGTGACTACATCGTCGCGGCCCGCGAGTTGTCGTCCAAGAGCCTGACGGGTAACCAGACGGACTGGATCAACAAGCACACCGTCTATACGCACGGCAACGGACTGGTCGCAGCTCCCGCGAACCGGGTGAACGCCGCTGCCGGCGAGTCCGCGGAGGAAGCCGCCAACAGCAACAGCGGTTACCCCGTCTACATGGTCAGCGATATCGCCTCGCAGGAGGCGGGTAATCAGGTCATTCCGGTCGAGCAGCCGCGCATCTACTACGGCGAGGTCATCGCCGACACGGACGCCGACTACGCGATCGTCGGCGGATCCGAGGGTTCGGACCCGCGCGAGTACGACACCGACACCTCGCGCTACACGTACACCGGTTCCGGTGGAGTGCCGATCGGCAACTGGTTCAACCGGCTGGCGTTCGCGGCCAAGTACACCGAGCGCAACATCCTGTTCTCCGGTGCCATCGGGTCGGATTCCAAGATCATCTACAACCGGGACCCGCGGGACCGGGTCACGCACGTCGCCCCGTGGCTGACCGCGGACGGCGACTCGTACCCGGCCGTCGTCGACGGCAAGGTGGTCTGGATCGTGGACGCCTACACCACGTTGCAGGACTACCCGTACGCCCAGCGCAGTTCGCTCGACGGACTCGTCGAGGACAGCATCGACCAGAACACCGGCCGCCTGCTGCCCCGTAAGGAGGTGTCCTACATCCGCAACTCGGTGAAGGCCACCGTCGACGCGTACGACGGCACCGTGAAGCTCTACCAGGTGGATCAGAACGATCCGGTGCTCGATGCGTGGATGGGTGTGTTCCCGGATGCGGTCCAGCCGGCGGATTCGATTCCGGATGAACTGCGTGCGCACTTCCGCTATCCCGAGGACCTGTTCAAGGTGCAGCGCGAGATGCTCGCCAAGTACCACGTGGACGATCCGAAGGAGTTCTTCACCAACAACGCGTTCTGGTCGGTGCCGAGCGATCCCACGATCGACACGAGCGCGAACCAGCCGCCGTACTACGTGCTGGTCGGTGATCCCGAGACCGGGAAACCGTCGTTCAATCTGACCAGTGCGATGGTGGGTTACAGTCGCGAGTTCTTGTCTGCATATCTGTCGGTGAAATCGGATCCGGAGAATTACGGCAAGTTCACGGTGCTCCAGTTGCCGACGGACACGCAGACCCAGGGTCCGCAGCAGACTCAGAACTCGATGATCTCGGATCCACGGGTGGCGTCGGAGAGAACCCTGCTCGAGAGATCGAACAAGATTCAGTACGGCAACCTGCTGACCTTGCCGATCGCGGACGGCGGCATCCTCTACGTCGAACCGATGTATACGGAGCGAAGTTCGACAGGCCCGAACACGTCGACGTTCCCGCAGCTGTCGCGAGTGCTGGTGAGCTACCGCGAGCCGCCGCCGAGTAACAGTGTGCGCGTCGGGTACGCCCCGACGTTGGCGCAGGCGCTCGACCAGGTGTTCGGTGCCGGCACAGGCTCGGTGGCGACGGCACCCAGTGCGGAAGAGGGGACGCCTCCGGAGTCCGGCACCACGCCGCCGGTCGATCAGGGTGCGGCACCGGCGCCGACCGCCCCGGCGACACCGCCGTCCGGCACGGATGTCTCGGCGGCCGTGGCGGAGTTGGACGCGTCGCTCGACGCCTTGACGTCGGCGCAGCGCAGCGGTGACTTCGCGGCCTACGGCGCAGCCCTTGCTCGCGTCCAGAAGGCGGTCGCCGCGTACGAGGCGATCCCGAAGTAGAGGCGCTTCAACCGCAGAGAACGAGGCCCTGTCATCCGAACCGGATGACAGGGCCTCGTCGTATCTGATCGGAAGATCAGCGCAGTGCGTCGACCAACTGCGGGTTGGAGTCCACCAGCTGCTGGAACTGCTGTCCGTAGCCGTTCTGCTCGGCGACCTGACGCGCGGCGTCGAGCGTCTGCTGTGCGGCGGGCTCGACCGGGGCGGGTGCCTGGACCTGAGCCGGAGCCGCGGGGGCGGGAGCCGGGGTGGGCTCCGGAGCGGGCGCGGGAGCCTCGGCGACGTCGCCGCCACCGGTGGACAGGTACTGACCGCACACCGGCCATGCACCCTGGCCCTGGGTCGCGAGAACGTTCTCGGCGACGCGGACCTGCTCGGCCTTGCTGGCGTTCGATGCCGAGCCGGTGCCGCCGTTGGCCTCCCAGGTGCTCTGCGAGAACTGCAGACCGCCGTAGTAGCCGTTTCCGGTGTTGATTCCCCAGTTGCCGCCACTCTCGCACTGGGCGACGCCGTCCCAGTTGTGGGAAGCGGCGGAGGCGGTGCCGGTGCTCAGTCCGAGCGGGACGGCGACGACGGCTCCGGTGACGGCGATCCAGCCGAGGGCACGCTTGCTGATGCTGTGATTGGTCATGCGGGGTCAATCCTCTCCGCGCTTGCTGGCGTGGCCGGCCTGCGGGTGACAACGTCTGCGTCGTCACGCCGGGCTGCGATTCTGTGCCGCGTCCCTGCCCCTCGAAGGTTTCGGGGATTCCGAACCCGCGGGGCAGAGCTAGCAGCGGCGGGCCGGCTTTCGCCCGGTTGTTTCGGGCCGAGAGCGACCGTACGGGAGCTTCGGCCGCAGTTCACCTGGCGAAAATGGTGGACAGCTGTCCGGCGGCGCAGGCGAGTTTCCCCTGTCTGCGCAGGTCAACCTGCCTCGATATCGTTTCGGAGTCTATTCGTTACCCCGCTGTTATGTGTCGGGGATCACCACGATTTTGTGCAGCGGCTCACGTCGAAATGGCAGGAACATGGGTCCTGGTGGTGTATGTCGAGGCCGTGCGATGCAGGAGTGCCCCGCGCGCAGTCGTGCTGCGCGCGGGGCACTCTCGCAAGTGTGTGGTGCGGATCAGAGGTACTGTCCGCAGACCGGCCAGGCGCCGGGGCCCTGGGTCGCCAGGACGTTCTCGGCGACGCGGATCTGCTCCTCGCGCGAGGCGTTGGCCGGCGAGCCGCTGCCACCGTTCGCTGCCCAGGTGCTGTCGGTGAACTGCAGACCGCCTGAGAAGCCGTTTCCGGTGTCGGCGCCCCAGTTGCCGCTGCTCTCACACGCTGCGACGGCGTCCCAGTCTCCGGAAGCGGCCGATGCGGTGCCGGTGCTCAGGCCGAGCGGCACTCCGATGACTGCTCCGGTGAGTGCGATTGCGCCCATGGTCCGCTTGACGATGCTGGAATTGGTCATGTGGTTGTTTCCTCTCCGCGCCTGCTGACGAGGTTGTGGTGTGCGGTAACGGCTGGTGTGCCGACCCGGTGGTCGATCTGTCCTCGTCCCTGCCCCTCGAGGTGTCGGGATTCCGAATCCCGCGGGGGCAGGTCGAGCTGCGGCGGGTCGGCGTTGCCCGGTAGTTTCGGGCTGGCAACGAACGTACGCGGTGATCACGGAATGGTCACGGGTCGATTTTCTGTGACGGGCGTCCAAATACTGGGATGAACGGACGGTGTTTTCCCAGGTCGTCCCCGAAGTTTCAGGTTTCGGCAGCGTTACAGCTTTCGACTAAAATGTGACGAGCGTCATAACATTCAGGTAACGGATGTGACTCGAGTGGTGCCGAAAGGTTGCTACTCGGACTCTTTCCGGGCGATTTGCAATCCGTTCGTTCGCTCGTGTAACTTTGTTCATGCAACGCGGGGTGGAGCAGCTCGGTAGCTCGCTGGGCTCATAACCCAGAGGTCGCAGGTTCAAATCCTGTCCCCGCTACCACTGAAGAACCGGTGTCCTGGAATCCAGGGCACCGGTTCTTTTTGTCTCCGCTCGCCCCCGTCGAGGGCGGACCACCTCGCCGGTGCGACTGCCCGTCCACCAGCACGAGGGCTTCGCTCAGCGGCTGTCGCGTGAAATGGGGCCAGTCCGTCGAGTACCCTTGCGGACCGAGTCGCTCATCATGTTCGCGGACTCCACCCGGAGGCTCATGCTGAGGGACTCGGACACGGGCTGCGAGTGCGACGATCTGGACAAACCCGACCTCACGGCACGCGGTGTCGAGTTCCGCTGCCACACAGGCGCATTCGGCGCTGTTGTCGGCGCGCGCTCTCTCGGCGAGATAGGGACTGATGTCGACGGTCGGGCAGTGACGGCGAGCCGCGGGCATCGAGGGCAGGTGCTTCCAGTCCAGGAGTGACTGCATGAGAACACTATTCGGCAGAGCAGCCGCGAGTGCAGGGGACGGTCGACGAACTGACACCGATCGTCGGGGGTGCCGCAATCCCGGATTCGCTGACCGCGGAACAGATCTACACGAACCGGTTCCCCGATCCGCGATCGGGATCAGCTCTCCGTGACGTCCATCTCGATCAGGACGCGACGCAGCAACTTGCCAGTCGCGTTGCGGGGGAGTTCCTCGATGAAGACGATCTCGCGGGGCACCTTGTACCGCGCCAGGTTCGACTTGACGTGGGCCTTCAACTCGTCGGCGTCCTTCGCGGACCCCGGACCGGGTACCACGAAAGCCCTGAGGCGATGGCCGAATTCGGAGTCCTCGACACCGATCACAGCAGCCTCGAGCACGTCCTCGCGGTCGGCGAGCAGGTTCTCGACCTCGAGGGGGTAGACGTTCTCGCCGCCGGAGACGATCATGTCGTCGTCCCGGCCGTCCACGAAGAGGAGGCCGTTGCGGTCGAAGTGGCCGACGTCGCCGGTGGACAGCAGACCGTTGATGCGCTCCTTGTCACGACCGTCGGTGTAGCCGGAGAAGCTGAGACCGCTGGCGACGAAGATCCGTCCGACGGTCTCGGGTTCGGTGATCCGTTGACCCGACTCGTCATAGAGTTCCACGTGGCAGGTGACGGGTGCCCGTCCCGCGGTGCCCGGCGCCAGCGCAAGGTCGGCCGGAGTCGCGACGGTGGCGACGGCGACCTCGGTCGAGCCGTACAGGTTGTGGAGCACCTCGCCGAAGGCGGCGGTGGTGCGCTTGCAGAGGTCGGGGGAGAGTGCGGACCCGGCCGCGAAGATGATCTTCAGGCTCGACGTGTCGTACTTTGCCAGCGTCTCGGGCCCGAGGTCGATGATGCGCTGCAGCATGGTGGGAACGACGACCAGTGTGTCGCAGCGGTGCTTCTCGACCAGGCGGATCGTGTTCTCCGGATCGAACTTGCGATCCATCACCACGGTCTGGCCGAGCGCCAGCGCGAGCGCGAACTGGGAGACTCCTGTTCCGTGGAAGGCGGGGGCCGCCATCATCATCGTCTGCCCGCGTCGCAGCGGAACCCGGTCGAGGAACTGGGCCGACGCGAGCGGCGACGTGTGTCCGCGGGGAGCGCCCTTCGGTGTGCCCGTGGTGCCGCTGGTGAGGAGGACGAATCCGCCCTGCGTGGACGGCGCGGGCAGCGAACTGCGGTCTCTGCCCTCCATCACGTCGTCGAGTGTGCGGACCTGGGACGTCGAATCGTCCTCCGCCCAGGAGCGATAGGCGATGACCTCGTCGGGGAGGGCCTCGGCGACCGCGTGGAACTCGTCGTCGTACACGAACGCCTGAACCTGCTCGCGGGCGGCGACGTCGACGAGCTGCGGCCGGGCGAACCCGGTGTTCATCAGCACCAGCTTGGTGCCGTTCTTGGCGGCGGCGAGCATCGTCAGGACCAGGCCCCGATGATTGCGGCACATGCATCCCATGACCGAACCGGGAGTGATGCCGTCGGCCTGCCACGCCCGCACCAGGGCGTTGGACTGCTCCTCGATGTCGGTGTAGGTGAGCGGGCCGCGCTCGTCGATCAGGGCCACCGCATCCAGCCCGGCCTCGGCATTCGCGTGGACGGGCCCGGCGAACGGTCCGTACTTCCGCACGGCCAGGATCGATCGGACGCCCTGGTCGACGCGGGGAAAGGGAACGAGGCCTGCGCGGTTCATCACCCGCACAGCTCCCACGGTGTCCGTGATCTTGGTGAGGAAGTGCTGAGCTGGCATCAAGAACCCCTCCGGCTGCAGTGACGGATTTCCCGTTCAGCGTAGATGAAGAGGCCGGTCCGGCCACGCGGTCCGGCGAAGCCGGACGTCCCGCACGAAGAAGCCCCCGCCGCAGGGGAGCGCGGCGGGGGCTACACCCCTCGATGAAAGTCCCCCTCGAGCTGCTACTTCAGCTCGGCGGACGACTTTCCGAGCAGACGGCGAGCGACGATCAGCTGCTGGATCTGCTGCGTTCCCTCGAAGATGTCGAGGATCTTGGAATCGCGCGCCCACTTCTCGAGCAGCGGGCGCTCCGAGTAGCCCAAGGTCCCGGCGAGTTCGACGGCCTTGAGGGAGATGGCGGTTCCGGTGCGACCGGCCTTCGCCTTCGACATGGATGCTTCGAGTGAGTTCGGCTTCTTGTTGTCCGCCATCCACGTTGCGCGCAGAGCGAGCAGGTAGGCGGCCTCCCAGTCGGCCTCGAGCTGCAGGAACTCGGCGGCCGCCGCGTGCTGGTTGTACGCGGGGGTGTCGTAGGAGATCTCCACACCGGCGTCGGAGAGGATGCTGCGCAGTTCCTCGAGCGCGGCGCGGCCGAGGCCGACCGCCATGCCGGCGACGATCGGACGGGTGTTGTCGAACGTCTGCATGACGCCGGCGAAGCCCTTCTCGACGTTGACCTCCGGCGTGCCGAGCAGGTTGTCCCTGGGGATCCGGCAGTCCTGCAGCAGCAGGACCGCGGTGTCGGACGCCTTGATGCCCAGCTTGTGCTCGAGGCGGGCGACGCTCAGGCCGGGGGCGTCGCGGGGGACGACGAACGACTTGATCGCGGCGCGGCCCTTCGTCTTGTCGACGGTGGCCCACACGACGATGTGCGTGGAGCGCTCGCCGGCCGTGACGAAGATCTTCTCGCCGTTGAGCACGTACTCGTCGCCGTCGAGCACCGCGGTGGTGGTGACGGCGGCGGAGTCGGAACCGAAGCCGGGTTCGGTGATGGCCATCGAGGCCCACACCTTGCCGAAACGCTCGAGCTGTTCGTCGGTGGCGACGGCGGCGATGGCCGAGTTGCCGAGGCCCTGGTACGGGATAGCCAGTGTGAGAC
>NZ_JBFUGT010000283.1:0-8446 GCF_056402775.1 Rhodococcus sp. P3_B8 | reverse complement strand
GCGCAGGGCCGAGTGGCCGTCTCGATCTGACATCGGGACAGTTCGAGTTGCAGGTCCGCGCCGAGCGTCCGCCCGACCTTGGCGACCTCGGTGTTGCCCAGGAACGGTGTACCCGTGTGCGGGTGGACGAGGATGAACTCCTCCTCCACCCCGATCGTCGGGGCCGAGCCGGGCAGGAGTGAGCGCACCGGCTCGGTGTTGGGCTGTATCGCCACCATCTCGCTCCTGCCTGAGGACCCGACCACCTTGCTGTGAATCACCGATTCCCCGCGCCTCCACTACCCGAAACCGGCCGCCCGGCTGCGCTGTGGGCACCCACCCTTGCACGCCGGATACGTTGTGGGACAGAGCCGTACCGTCACCAAAAATTGGTGCTCACCTCCGGTTGATCCCGATCCCGAAGAACGGCGGGGAGTGCGATGATGAAGCATGCGCCGCCATCGATGGCCGGCACTCGCGCCGCCCGGGGTCTTCGCAAAGCGGTGCGTCCAACTCCTCGCGGTTTCCAGGAGCTCCGTGGGCGGTCCGCTCAGTTTCCGCCGCGGCCGTTCCCGCGGCCGCCATTGCCGTGGCCGGCGTTCGCGTTTGCGTTGCCGTTGCCCTGGTTGCTGTTCCCGCCGCCGTTGCCCGCCCCTGTGATCGGCTGGTTGTCGCCGGTGGTGTGGTCCGGGACGACCGTCTCTGGTGCCGGGGCGACCGGTTCGGGGCGGATCGTCATCGTCGGCGGCGGCGCTACCGGGACGGGGCTGGGGCTCGGGGTGGAAGCGGGCGTCGGGAGGACCGAGGGCGACCCTGCGGTGCTGTCCTCGTCCTGCGACGCGATGGCCAGTGCCGCCGTCGCGATCGCGACCAGCACCGCTGCGACCGCGGCGACGATCACCCCGGCACCGGGAGATCGGCGAGGCTGTGCGGGCGCAGGCGGGGGATCAGCGGCGGCCGGGACGGGGCCGATCACCCGGGTTGTGGGCGGCGAAATTGGGTGCGGATTCGTGAGGGCGTTGCGCATCTGGGCCGCGCTGGCGAACCGGTGCTCAGGGTCGCGGCGGAGGGCGCGCTCGATCACGGCGATCAGCGCCGGGTCGAGGTAGGGGCGCACCGCGGCGAGCGGCCGGTACTGACCGTTGACGATCGCGCGGGCCAGCGACAGGATCGTGTCCCCGAGGTAGGGGCGGTGTCCGGCGAGGGCCTCGTAGCCGACAACAGCGACCGCGTGGAGGTCGTCGGTCACCGTGGCGGGGTGTCCGGTGATCCGGTCGGGGCTCAGGTAGGCGACGGTGCCGAGGACCTCCCCGGCGGTGGTGTGGTCGGTGTCGGCTCGCTTGGCGATGCCGAAGTCGGTGACCTTCACGGCGCCGTCGGCGTCGAACAGGATGTTGCCCGGTTTGATGTCCCGGTGCAGGATTCCCGCCGCGTGTGCGGCCCCCAGGGCGTCGAGGGTCTGGGTGAGAACGGTCCGAGCTCGGGGGGCGGGGAGCGGGCCGGCGAGGAGCTCGTCGAGCAGGGTCCGCCCGGGCAGGCGTTCCATCACGATGTACGGGGCACCGTGGTCGTCGCCGCTGTCGTGGACGGCGACGACGTTCGGGTGGTTCAGYGTCGCGGCSAGGCGCGCCTCGKACTCGAAACGCCGCCGGGTYTGCGGTACCGASGCCATYTCCGGGCGCAGCACCTTCACCGCGACCGCCCGGGCCAGGCGCTGATCCCACCCGTCGTACACCTCGGCCATTGCGCCCCGGCCCAGCACCTCCCGTAATTCGTACCGACCTGCGAGAACCATCGACACCGACATACGATTCACGCTAACGGGCGCGGCCCGCCGGTCGGCGATCACGACGCAGACCTGCAGGTACTCGTCCGTCGGCTACCCCTGCCGGGCGCCCAGACGAGGGATCGCGAACGCGAGCAGTTCGCCTGACTCCGCCCTACTAGGAGCTCTTGAAGAGGGAGTTCTTCGTCGAGGAAGCCGGCACGACCTCGAGCCGCTGTAGCTCTGCACCGGCACCGGTGACGTCACCGTCAGCTTGGTCGAGTAGTTGCAGGCCTTTCTCAACTGCGCGCCAGTCCGCTGACAGATCGAAATATCCCAGGAGGTCAACGACCTCGGCGACCCACCGTTTCGCGCCGCGTCTGTCACGTCGCAGCTGGGCGTAGTAGGTCACCATGGCGTCGCTCACCGACTTCTTGCGCTGCCCCCACTTCTCGCCCTTCCGGGCCGCCTCACTGGCCAGTTGCCACAGCTGTGCAACGTCGACGTGCCGATCCAGCACCGGTTCCCTCACACCTGGCACAGTAGCGATCCAACAGGACAGGTGATAGCGACCCCGCTGCATGTAGCCGATCGGCTATCGGCACAGCGCTGGCGCACCCCGAGGCGGGCAGTCGGAGCAAGATCGAATCGAACCCGGCAAATATCGGCGGCTTGCACACCGAACCCGTACGGGTTTGGTCATGTCGTATGACCGAGAATCCGAGAACCCGCGCGGGTCTGACGATCGGCGAGACGGTGATGTTGCATCCACAAGGCATCTCGAAGTTCAAAATCCTCAGCATCGACGAGGACGACCATGCACTCATCGAGTCTCCACTGGACAGCCCAGGTTGTGCATAGTCGGTCTATGACCGCAGTATCGCCGATGCTCGTCCCGAAAGTGGATCGGCGGATTCTGGCGGTCATCGCAACAGCAGTCGTTCCATCTCTTCGATGGGTGTGCGAAATTCTAGCCGTTTCCGGGGGCGCTCATTGAGTTGCCGTGAGACCCACTCCAGGTCCGCTTTCGAGTGCACACTCAGGTCCGAACCTTTGGGGAAGTACTGACGGAGAATGCCGTTCGTATTCTCGTTGGTCCCGCGCTGCCAGGGTGCGTGTGGATCACAGAAGTAGATGTCGATGCCGGTGGCCGCGCTGACGCTCTTCCAGTCCCGCATCTCCGAACCTTGGTCCCACGTCAGGGTCCGGCGCAGGCTCGTGGGCAGCGTCTCGAGCTGTTCGGTCAACGCGGGCGCGGTCTGCTCGGGCTTGTATCCGTCGGGCAGATGAACGAGCATGACGGTGCCGGTCGAACGTTCGACGAGTGTGCCGATCGCGCTCAGATTCCGTTTGCCGACAATGAGATCACACTCCCAATGTCCCGGTACTGCACGGTCTTTCACGTCTTTGGGGCGGTCCGCAATGTTGGCCATGTCGGGGATCCGATTCTTGCGCTGGCCGGCCTTCCGACTGGGTCGGCGCAGCCCACGTCCGGTCCGCAACGATCGAGTGAGGGTGTGTTCGAGTCCGCCGCGGGAGGGTTGGTAGAGCGATTGGTAGATGGTCTCGGTGCTCACCCGCATCTGTGGATCGTCGGGGAAATCGAGTCGGAGTCGGCCCGCGATCTGCTCGGGTGAATGGCGCTCGGTCAGGGATTTCTCCACTGTCTCACGTAGCGACGGATTGGTGGCGAGCTTGGACGGTTTGGGCCGCGAGGCCCGATGGTAGGCGGCTGCGTGAGCCGATCTGGCTCGGTACCGCCCGGACGGCTCACGGTTCCGGGCGATCTCGCGTGAGATCGTCGACGGACTCCGGTTCAGGGCTTTCGCGATGTCACGAAGCGTGTGACCTGCGGCGATGCCTATGGCGATCTCTTCCCGTTCCGCGAACGTCAAACACCGGCCCTTGAGGTTGCGGCCACGCCGGGGACGCACCCCACCACAGTCCGCAAGCCACCGAGCACCCTGTTTGCGATACGAGCCGGCCGCCTCGGCCGCGCCCGTGATGAACTCACCCGCCGCCATCCCCGACCAGAACGTCTGAAAGATCTCCGGAACCATCCGATGAGAATATTTCGCCATGTGCAACACCCTTTGATCAGTGGTGTTGCGATCACCGCACGAACCCAAGGATCCTCTATCGGTCCGTTCGACCGCTGTGATGGAGAGGATCCTCTAACCGGGCACTGACGAGTGCTACCGCGCTCTTCGCGAGAAACGCGAGCACGACGGCCGCCGAAGCCCACCGGTGCCGGGCCTGGGACTCACCGTCGGCGTGGACGGCACCGGAGCTGCTCGCCGGTCATACGCCGAGGCGCGCGGTGATCCGGCCGTCGTCGATCGCATTTTGTAGCGCTGTGTGGTCGCGTTCGTTCTGGTCGGCGTAGGTCTCGGCGAATGCGGTCAGCGCTTTGTCGAAATCGTCGTCCGAACCGAGGTACTCGGCGATGGCGAATCGGTCGCCGGTGCGGGCGTGCGCATACGCGAGCACCCGGGCGCACAACCGGCCGTACATCGCCATGGTGTCGGGATTCATGGCTTCGATGACGGCGGAGCCCTTGCCATCGCGGAGTTGGCGGACGTAGTAGTCCCGCACGGTGCCGTTGGCGTCGGGTCCCTGCTGCCAGCCGAGGAAGATGTCGCTCGCGGCCTGCATCAGGCGTTGCCCGGTCACGACGCGTTCGCCCTGATTCGTGAACGCCGTGCCGTCGACGTACTTTTCGAGGACCGACGGCCCTGCCTCCTTGGCCTGCAGGAACAGGGGGTCGGCGCCGGGGCCGCGGAGCAGGACGATCCAGGCCCGGGTGCCGACGCTGCCCACCCCGACGACTTTCCGTGCCGTTTGGACGTACTCGAATCGATCGAACAGGAGACGGCGGGCGGATTGCAGGGTGTCGCGGTAGTCGCGTAGTCGCCGGATCATCTCCCGGTCGAGTTGTTCGGCTTCGGTGTCGGTGAAGAGCTCCTCGATCGGCACGATCAGTGGCGGTGTACTCACGATCCGCGGCTGCCCGTCCACCAGGGTGGTGAGTTTGGACAGCGCCTGCACGCTGTCGCGGCCGCGGGATTTGTCGATCGTCTTGCGGACGCGTTTGCGGGTCGAGGAGTCCAGGACGTCGCGGTACTCATCCAACTGCGCGGCGGCGTCGATGTGGGAGTACCAGACCGCAAGCTCGCCACGTTCGGCCTGGTACGACATGGTTTCGCGGTATTCGGCGGCGCAGGCGCGGGCGATCCGTTTGCGCTGTTTCCGGCTGAACCCGTTGACGCGCCCGGCGACGGCGAGGCTCGCGACGAGTCGTTTGACGTCCCATTCGAACGGGCCGGGATAGGTTTCGTCGAAGTCGTTGACATCGAAGGCGAGTGTGCGTTCGGGTGTGGCGAAGAGTCCGAAGTTGCTCAGGTGGGCGTCCCCGCAGAGTTGGGTGTGTAGGCCGGTGGGCGGGGCGTGGGAGAGGTCGTCGGCCATCACCAGGGCGGAGCCGCGGTAGAACGCGAACGGTGACTCGGCCATCCGCCCGTACCGGATGGGGACGAGGTCGGGGACCCGGGCGGCCGCCTGGGATTCGAGCAGGCCGATCGGGTCCCGGCCTGGGGCGGGTGCGTGTTCGGCGAGGGCGTCGAACGGGATCCGGGCCCGTACCGTGTCGCCGTGTTCGATCCGTGCCGCCCGGGTCGGACGGTTGGGCGCACCGGCGGGTGATGGATCGGGGAATGGGTCTCGTTCTGTCATGGCGTGGTCCCTCGGGTGGCCTTCGTCCGCGGATCAGGGGGTGGTCGGGATGACCACGGCTCCCATCGGACCGGCCTTACCATCTTGCGGGACTGGCACGCCCGCTGCTGGAAAATTGCGCAGCAGCCACGCCAGGACGAGTAGCAGCAGCATCGCGGCACCTCTTGGCCCGGCACGCTCGTCGTCAGGCGCGGCGCCACACTCAGCACGACTGACCACATCGGGCGATTCGGTTCGCGATGTACCCACACCTCCGGGCGGTGCTGTGTGCAGCAGAACGATGCTGGTGGCGAACAGGGCACCGAAGACGACCCCGGCGGCCGCCGCGGCGCGCGGCGCCCGCAACCGGGGGAACTCGGCCGCACCCGGGGTCTCGGCCATATGACCAATCCTCGCCGAAGTCCGGCCGCGGTCGAGTGGTTTTCTATCTCGATGACGTCGACCGGGCGTGTTTCCGGCACGGGTCATTCAGGCCGAAACCCCGACGTAGCATCACATGCATGACTGAGGACCCGGTCCCTCCGCTCGACGCTCGTCACACGGACCTGGGGGTGCGCCGGCTCGCCGCCATTGCGGTGGCGACCTCGCTCATCGTGTGGTGGCCGGCCTTCACGCTGGGTGTGTACCACGCGATCTTCTTCGAACAGATTTTTGGGCTCTGGGCGGTGGCGACAACGGCGTTCGTCGTCGGTGTGCTCATGCTCGGACGGCGGGCGCAGCCCGCCGTGTACTCGCTTCTGCTCCCGTCGGTCTGGATATTGTTGACGTGGCTGACCCCCGCCGATACCACCAGCCTCGACTACGACCTGGGCTACGACGTCCTGTTCTGGCTGGGCGTCGCGGTGACCGTCGCGGGGATCCCTACGATGGTCACCATCGTCCTCGTCATGCTCGTTCCGGGCGTGGAGTCGGTGCGCGGACGCGACACAGCGGTGGCGGTTGCAGCTATCGTGCTCGTCCTCGTTCTGTCCTTCACCCTGGGCACCCAGCACCGCCGCCTACTGACCTGCGAAGACTTCAAGATCAGCGGCAACGACGTGCCCGCCGGGTGTGTGGCTCGGCATAATTTGACCCCCTGACGGGACCATCCCCACTTCGTGACCGGGATCGGTCCCGCAGCCCCGCCCGGTGATTGTCAATTCCCGGGCGCCCGGTGGGCGGTGAGATCCACCCCGGAGCACGCCACTCGTGCGCGATGCTCACACGGCGGCGTCACCATTGCGCCCATGCCTGAGCCATGGCGAATATGCGTGGCGAGGTCCAGTACAACCGGCTGCGGACGCCGCATTCCGCGGAGTCGCGGGCATCATCTTCGGTGCGCTCTTCGCCACCCGTCTCATCTGATGAGGATTCCGGCGACCAGGTTGATCGTTGTGGCGAGGATGACTGCGCCGAAGACGTAGGAGAGCAGGCAGTGTCGGAGTGCCACCGCTCGAATCTGCGTGCTGGAGACGTCGGTGTCGGATACCTGGTAGGTCATTCCGAGGTTGTAGCTGAAGTAGAAGAAGTCGCGAAACGCGGGCGGGGCGGTGGAGTTGAAATCGATTCCGCCCGTGGTTTTTTCAGGACCCGATCCCTGGTAGTACAGAAAGGCGTAGCGGGCTGCATACATCAGATGCAAGGAAGCCCACGCCAGGAACACCGCCAGCAGAGCCACGGCGGCCTGCACGGATCCCGCGGTGGATCCGCCGGCGATCTGGAGTGCGATGATGCCCCCGAGGCCTCCTGAACATGCTGTCACCACCGCCAATTCGTCGGCGACGGGGCGGAAGTCCTCGTGTCGGACGTTGCGGCGCGTGGTGGCCGCATCCATCGGCCACAGCACGAACCATCCGGACACGACGAACACGGCGGCCGCCGCCGCGATTCCGACGAGAGCACCGACCGGGGCGGTGGTCACCAGGGCGCCGAGGGCTCCCGCCGCGCCGCCGACGACCACCGCGGCGGCCAGTCTCGGAGTCGCGGAGGTGGGGAGCGGAGCACGCACCGTCTAGTCCTGCGTGGGCGGCGTCGCGGCCTTCGCGGTGTCGCCGGTGCGGAGATCGGATGAGCCGCCGCCTGCGGCGCTCTCCTGGGGCGAGCCCTCACCGGTTCCGTGATCGTCCTCGAGGTAGTCGAGCAGCTCGATCATCGGCGCATAGCTGCACGTCAGATATTTGCGGCCCAGGGTGGGGTGGTCGGTGGTGCGCAGGAATCGGTCCGCCTGCGCCTCGAACTCTTCGACGGTGATGTCGGCGAACGCCGTCAGCACCCCGACGGCGAACACCGTCACTCCGCTGTCGTCGCCGTGGTAGTGATCGACGAGGACGGAGTTGAACCAGTCGTAGTCGCGGGTGTAGGCGGCTTGCCACGGCTGCCGGGTGCGCAGAGCGGGATCCTGCTCCGCCGTCACCACGAGGCGCCGCACGATGAAGTCGAGCTGGATCGGTGTCGGCTTCTCGCACCACAGCGTTCCGTCGTTGTCGAAGTCGGCGATCCGCTCCTCGGCGGGGACGGTGTCGGTCACGCGCTGGACGAACTCGCGTATCGATTGTTTGCCGGCCCCGTCCCGCCAACTCGGCAGGGGGGCGCTGGCGGTGCCCGCACCCTTCCCGGCGGTGGCGGCGGTCCGCTGTTCTTCCGACATGGTTCGGCTCTCTGCTCCGTGGCCGCCACCCGGCCTCGAGGGCTGGGTGGCGGCGGTCGGTCGGTGGTGTTATTCGCGGGAGAGCATGGCGGCGGCTTCGCGTTCGAGGTCGACGTAGGGTTCGCCGCTGACGTCGACGGCCACCCGGTGCAGGGTGCCGCCGGTGAATGCCCACGGGGCGGTGCCGGGGTAGTCGTCGGTGACGGGTTCGCCGGTGTCGCGGCCGGCGGTGAGGCCCTCGCCGGCGATGCTGAACTTGCCGGGCTGGGTCTTGATCCTGCCCTCGCCGACCTTCCGGTCCCCGTAGTACAGGGTCAGGGTGCCGTGGGCGGTGCCGGGCGGGT
>NZ_JBFUGT010000282.1:0-8450 GCF_056402775.1 Rhodococcus sp. P3_B8 | reverse complement strand
GTCAGCACCTGACCCATGATCACGTACTCGACCTGCTCGGGAGCGACGCCCGCCTTCTCCAACGCACCACGAATCGCCACGCCACCCAGATCCGAACCCGACACATCCTTCAACGAACCCAGCAACCGGCCCATCGGGGTCCGGGCTCCGGCGACGATCACAGAACTGGTCACGATTTCCTCCGCGTGAGACGAATAGACAGGTGCGGGGCGACGGAAGTCACATCCCGACGAGAACTACCGAAACGGTAGCGCTAACGTCGGGAGCATGACACAGTCCTCCCCCACCCAGACCACGTCACCGCTGTCCTCGGACCTGGTGACCGCCATCGACCACGTCGGCATCGCGGTTCCCGACCTCGACGCCGCCATCGCGTGGTACTCCGAACACCTCGGCATGGTGTCGACGCACGAAGAGGTGAACGAGGAGCAGGGCGTACGCGAAGCGATGCTGAGCGTGGTCGGCTCCCCCGAGGGCAGCACCGCGCTGCAGCTTCTCGCACCGTTGAACGAGAACTCGACCATCGCCAAGTTCATCGATCGCAGCGGTCCCGGTCTCCAGCAGCTCGCGTACCGCGTCACGGACATCGACGCCATCTCCGCCCAGTTGCGCGAGCGCGGTGTACGGCTGCTGTACGACGCACCGCGCCGCGGCACCGCCGATTCGCGCATCAATTTCGTCCACCCGAAGGATGCGGGCGGAGTTCTCGTCGAGCTCGTCGAGCCGTCGGCGACCCACTAGAGCTGTGGCCGGCCGCCGGGTACCAGGCGCAGAGACAAGTTCTACTTTGCCCAGGTAGATTGGCGGCCATGGTAAACGAGCAGGACCGTGGTTCGATCCCCCTTCCCTTTTCCACCGTGCGCAAGGGATTCGACCGGGACGAGGTACGCAACTACTTCGAGCGATTCGACGCCGAGCTCCGCGTCACTGCCGCCGACCGCGACGCCGCGGCGGCGCAGGCGCGGGATCTCGCCAAGCAGCTCGACGATGCGCGGGACGAGATCGACGATCTGCGCAAGGATGTCGACCGCCTGTCCGTTCCGCCGACCACCGCGGAGGGAATGAGCGACCGCATCTCGCGCATGCTCCGGCTCGCGTCGGACGAGGCGTCCGAGGTGCGCGCGAAGGCCGAGGCCGACGCCGCCGAGATGATCTCCGTCGCCGAGCAGGAGGGCGCGCAGCTCCGCGGCCAGTACGAGTCGCTGGTCGCGGAACTCGAAGACCGCCGGAGCGCTCTCGAGATTCAGCACGAGCAGACGATGGCGAAGGCCCGCACGGAGGCGGCGAAGATCGTCGAGGCCGCTCAGTCCGAGCGCGACCGCCTGGCTGCCGAGGCCGAACTGCGTCGGTCGCAGGTGCAGGAAGACTTCGACCTCGCGATGTCCGAGCGCCGCCAGAAGACGATCACGGCGGTCAACGAGCTCGAGTCCACCAGCAAGGCCGAGGCGCAGCGTCGTCTCGCGGACGCCACACACGAGGCGGAGCGCAGGCTGCAGGCGGCCACCGACCAGTCGGAGCGCAAGATCGCCCACGCCAAGGAACTGGCGGAAGAACTTCGCGTACTCCGCGGCCGGATCCTGGCGCAGCTCTTGGGGATTCGGGGACAGCTCGATTCCGTTCCCGCAATGTTGGCGTCGGTCAACCGGGAGAGCGAACTATTGGACGCGCAGCCCGACACCGCGGCATCGGGCTCGGAGAAGCGCTCCACCGAGAACACGAACAGCAAGTCGGCAACGGCCGGTGGCGCGGACCGGAAGTCCGCGCAGAACGAGTCCGGGAAGAACTCCGCGGACGAGACGGACAACTCCGACGAGGACACTGCAGTGCTGTCCGCCGTCGAGAAGAACCCGGCGAACCGGACGGCGGATCAGCGGACCGTGAAGACGGGAAGCTAGGACCACCTGCGTGTGAGGCCCCGGGTCCTGCGTCCCGACCAGCACCCGGTGTGCCAGTGCCGCCGGTCCTCGGCTCCGCCGTATTCGGCCGGCCAAGTGACCAGGTGGGCGACCCCCGGCCGGATGTCGTGATCGCAGCCGGGGCACCGGTAGGACTTGGTGGCCCGGGCCCCGGGGATCGTGCGCACGATGAAGCTCTCGTCGGCGAAGCCCGCGGGCCCGGATTCCTGACGCATCATTGCACTACCGAACAGCGAGCCCTCGGACGTGTCCGGGGGCTCGTTGCGGCGTGTGTTCTTTCGCTGCGGTTTACGACGGGGCACGGGTTCAGCCTAGGCCTCAGAAGAGCCGGAACTCGGTGCTCTCGGTGCCGCGCAGCGCTTCGTAGTCGAGCACCAGGCACCGGATTCCGCGGTCGGTGGCAAGGGTTTTGGCCTGCGGCTTGATCTGCTGGGCGGCGAAGACACCGCTCACCGGCGCCAGCAGCGGATCCCGGTTGAGCAGTTCGAGGTACCGGGTGAGTTGCTCGACACCGTCGATGTCTCCGCGGCGCTTGATCTCCACGGCGACGGAAGCCCCGTCGGCGTTCCGGCACAGCAGGTCGACGGGACCGATGGCCGTCATGTACTCGCGCCGGACGAGCGTGTAACCGCTGCCGAGCGTTTCGACGTGTTCGGCGAGCAGCTCCTGCAGGTGCGCCTCGACACCGTCCTTGACGAGCCCCGGATCGACACCGAGTTCGTGACGGGAGTCGTGCTCGATCTCCTCGATGGTGATCCGCAGTTCCTCACCGGCCTTGTTGGTCACCACCCACAGCGCTTCGGCGTCTTCCACGGTGTCTTCGACGAGCCAGCAGGGCGGGCTCATCCAGTTCAGCGGCTTGTAGGCGCGGTCGTCGGCGTGGATGCTCACGGAACCGTCGGCCTTGATCAACAACAGGCGACGAGCGGTGGGCAGATGTGCCGTCAAACGGCCTACGTAGTCGACTCGGCATCTGGCAATCACTAGGCGCACCCGCCCACCCTAAGGGATCGCGCCGACTAGTCTCGAATGACTATGCGCAGCCCCCGTCGATCCGTCGCCCCGCTGGGGTCGTGGTTGCTCGGGTCACCGGACGAGAGTCCCCGCAGGCGGCGGATCCGTGTCCAGCTGCTGCTGACCGCCCCGCTGGTGTTCACCAACCTGGTCGGCGCGGTGATCACCTGCCTGCTCGTCAGTGTCGTGGTCCCCGGCCCGAGTGTGTGGTCGAGCGAGTTCGTGATCGCCAACTTCGTCGCGGTGCCCGTGTTCGTGCTGTGCGCGGTCCTGGTCGGCGTGACGTGGGGCACCAAGCGACTGGTGTCGGATCTCCGGTGGGCGACGGAGGACGACGTGCCCACCGACCACGACCGGTCGGCGGCGTTTCGCGCACCGTGGCGTCTGACGCGTGTCCAGGCGGCGTTGTGGGGCATTGGGCTGGTGTTCTTCACGACTTTGTACGGCATCATCGATCCCCAGACCATTCCGAAGGTCGCGTTCACGATTGCGTTGGCCGGGATCACGGTCTCCGCGTTCTGCTACCTGCTGACGGAGTTCGCCCTCCGCCCCATCGCCGCCCGGGCACTGGGATCGGACGGACCGCGACCCCGCCGAACCCTGGGCATCACCGGCCGCACCGCACTGGCGTGGATCCTCGGGACGGGTGTTCCCGTGCTCGGTCTGATGCTCATCGCGATCTTCAGTTTCATCCGGCCGGCGAGTCCGACCAGCCTCGCGGTGTCGATCCTCGCGCTGGGGGGTGTGATCCTGCTCTTCGGCCTGCTGCTGGTCGTGATCAGTGTCCGTGCCACCGAGGCACCCATCCGCTCGGTGTCGCTGGGCATGGCGAAGGTGGCGGAGGGCGATCTCGACGCCGAGGTCGTCGTGTACGACGGCACCGAACTCGGCGCGCTGCAGACCGGGTTCAACCGGATGGCCGAGGGACTCCGCGAACGCGAGCGGATCCGCGACCTGTTCGGGCGCCACGTCGGGCAGGAAGTGGCGTCCCAGGCCCTCCGCCACAACCCCGAACTCGGCGGGGAGGAACGTGACGTGGCGGTCCTGTTCGTCGACATCATCGGGTCCACCACGATCGCGGCCACCCGGTCGCCCGGGGAGGTCGTGGACCTGCTCAACCGCTTCTTCAACGTGGTCGTCGACGAGGTCGATCGGCGAGACGGGTTCGTCAACAAGTTCGAAGGTGACGCAGCACTGGCCATCTTCGGGGCACCCGTGGCGCTCGACGACCATGCAGGCGCCGCGCTGTCCGCCGCTCGGGCCCTCCGCGAACGGCTCACCGCCGAGGTACCGGAGTGCGATGCGGGAATCGGGGTGGCGGCTGGTCGCGCCGTGGCCGGAAACATCGGCGCCCACGAACGTTTCGAGTACACGGTGATCGGCGATCCGGTCAACGAGGCGGCGCGGTTGTCCGAGCTCGCCAAGAACGTGTCCGGACACGTCGTCGCGTCCGAGCGGGCGATCGACGCGGCATCCGACGACGAGCGCAGGCGGTGGCGACTCACCGACACCGTCACCCTGCGCGGCCGTGTCGAACCGACCACGCTGGCCGTTCCCGCCGAACTACTCCCCGCCGGTTCCGCCGTCGACGATGAGGGCGCCGACTCCGTCGAGTAGCCGGGCCAGCCCGAATTCGAAGGCGTGGGCGGGCGCGTACGCGGCGTCGTGGTGTTCCCCCGCGGAGGCCCCGACCCGGGCGGCCAGCGGGAACCGGTCGGGGTCGAAGACCTTTTCGAAGTGCGGGGCGACGCGCTGCCACCATTCACTGTCCGCCTCCCCCTGGGCGGCGAGCGCGGCCGCATCCACCGCGGCGCGCGCCGCGCCCGCGACGAAACTGTCGAGGAGCGTGACGACGGAGTCCATGTCGAGGTCCGACAGTCCCAGCCCCTCGACCGCACGTAGTTCCCGCTCGTACTTGGCCATCCCGCCGGGCCCGAGAACCGGCCGGCTCATCGCGACGACGCCGAGCATCCACGGGTGGGCGCACAGCAGTTGGAAGTAGTCGTGAGCGGCGGCCGCGAGACGCTCGCGCCACCCCGCATCGGTGTCGTCGGCCGGCTCGAGTGTGGACAGCGCGCGATCGAGCATCACCTCCACCAGTTCCGTCTTTCCGGGAACGTGCGTGTACAGCGACATCGCGCCGGCGCCGAGTTCGGCTGCCAGCCGGCGCATCGAGACGGCGTCCAGCCCTTCCGCATCCGCGACGGAGATGGCGGCCTCGACGATCCGGTCGAGCGTCAGGCTCGGCTTCCCGTTGCGGGGGCGCGAGATCGGCGTACTGCCGCCACCCCACAGCAGCTCCATGGTGCGGGCGGGGTCGCCCTCCGGTGTCGCGCTTCTACCCATGCCGAGATCTTCCCACGGCGCCCGGGAACAATTCCGTCCGCCGCCTCGTTGACGTACGGCGTACTGTAAACCAGGCGAAAGGCGCAGTAGTGACAGCAGGGCCCATCCTCGCCGCCTGTGCGGCCACCTTCGTGCCGTCCGATCCTCCGCGCGACTCCCGCCTGGCGTTCTGGCGTGATTCCCCGGACGGGCCGCTGCCACCGAGTATCGATTCCCACACCCGGATGGCAATCGGAAGCACCGTGGAACGCGTTCCGACGCAGAGCGTCTCGCTCGCCGACGCGCTGCCGATGCTCCTGGCACTGCGACCCGGCGAGACAACGCATCGATCGGTCGCGTTCTGGGCCGCCTGCACCCGGACCGCTCTCGGATACGTCGGGGCGGGCAAGGTCCTTCCCGCGGTCACGCCGGGTGGCCGCGACAGCTGGCGGCTCGGCGTCCTCGACGACGAGGACGAGTCGCATCTGCGGCTGCTGGCCGCCGCGCTCCCGCCGGAAGCGCGCGCCATTCCGCTCGGGGATCCGTCCGCCGCCGGAGTTCGCCTCCCCGCCGCGGTGGACGTGCTGCGCGACTTCCTCACCGCTGCCGTCGATACGATCCCGCGACTCGTGTCGCCGGCCGACGACGGGCCCTACCTGGGGTGGAACGCCGAGACCTCGCCCGAACTCCGGGCCTGGGCGGACGCCCTGGCACCCGATGCGATCGCGTTGTCGTTGCGGATCGACCCCGTCGATCCCGGCAAGGGCGACCTCTCGGACAGCGAGTTCGACGCCACGGTCCAGGTGCACGGTCTCGCGCGCCCCGGGGTGGTGTGCGACGCCGTCGACCTGTGGCGGCATCCGACGCTCGCCGAGTCCGCGTTCGCCTCCGACCCCCGGATCGCGGTCCTCGACGCCCTCCGCCGCGCCGCCCAGGATTGGGCTCCGCTCGAAGACCTGCTGCGAGCTGAGGCGCCGCACCGCATCCGACTCGAGGACGACGACCTGGCCTCCCTCGCCGGGGACGCCGGCCGTCGGCTGCGCGAACGAGGAGTCGAGATCCATTGGCCGCGCGAATTGGTCGCGCGCACCTCGACCCGCATGATCCTCGGCGAACCCGAGTCCCGCGAGGGCGCAGCCGCTTTCGGCGGCGACCGCACCTTCGACTTCGACTGGCGCATCGCGGTGGGGGACGACGTACTGAGCCGCGAAGAAATGGAGGAGCTCGTCTCGGCAGAGCGCGCCGTCGTGAAACTCCGCAACCGATACGTCGTCGCGGACTCGGCATTGATACGAAAGACCCTCCAGCGACGCACCGGAACGATGACGTCGATCGAGGCCCTGCGGGCGTCGCTGACCGGCCGGGCCCGGCGCGGAGAGGAGGACGTCCGCGTCGACTCCTACGGCGCGACCGCGGCGGTGGCGCGTGAGCTGTCCGACCAGGATCCGGAGGCCGTGCCGGCCCCGGCAGCCCTGCGCGCGCAGTTGCGGGACTACCAGCTGACCGGGTTCCGCTGGCTGGCCGGGCTCACGTCACGAGGCCTGGGCGCCTGTCTCGCCGACGACATTGGCCTGGGAAAGACGTTGACTCTCATCGCACTTCACCTGCACCGTCAGCAGACGCCGGAAACGGCTGGACCCACCTTGGTGGTCTGTCCCGCGTCACTGCTGGGGAACTGGCGACGGGAGATCGAACGCTTCGCACCGGGCACCGGTGTCCTCGTCCACCACGGTCCGAAGCGGCGTCCGCCCGGTGAGACGGTCACACCCGGCGGCGACATCGTCGTCCTCACCACGTACGCGACGATGCGGCTCGATGGCGACGTACTCGCCCGGACTGTGTGGGGTCTGGTCGTCGCGGACGAGGCGCAGCACCTGAAGAACCGCGCGGCATCCGTCACCCGGGCCCTGCGGACGATTCCGGGCCTGGCCCGCGTCGCCCTCACCGGGACACCGGTGGAGAACAGACTCAGCGACCTCTGGTCGATCCTCGACGGCGTCACACCGGGCCTCCTCGGTCCGTACGCGCAGTTCCGCCGCCGCTACGACGGCTCGGCCGCTGAGGACGGAATCGACCGCGCGGCGGAGTTGGCGGCGTTGATCTCGCCGTTCGTCCTCCGGCGCACGAAGTCCGATCCGGGGATCGCCCCCGAGCTTCCGCCGAAGACGGAGATCGATCTGGATGTCACGCTCACCCCGGAACAGGCCGGAATGTACGAGGCCCTCGTCCGCGAGGCGATGGAGCAGATCGAGACGAGCGACGGCATCGGGCGGCGCGGCAGCATCGTGTCGCTGCTGACCGGCCTCAAGCAGATCTGCAATCACCCCGCCCAGTACCTCGGCGAGGAGCACGCCGCGCTCACCGGCCGCTCCCACAAGATCGGTCTGCTCGACGAACTGGTGGACACCAACCTGTCGGAGGGCGGGCGTTCGCTGGTGTTCACCCACTTCACCGCGATGGGACGGCTGCTGCGGCGGCACCTGACGACGCGCGGGGTGGGCTGCGAATTCCTGCACGGTGGCACTTCCGTCGCCGCCCGGGAGGAGCTGGTCCAACGCTTCCAGAACGGCGACACCCCCGTCCTGATCCTGTCCCTCAAGGCCGCCGGTACCGGGTTGAACCTCACCCGGGCCGATCACGTCGTCCACTTCGATCGCTGGTGGAACCCGGCGGTCGAGGACCAGGCCACTGACCGCGCCTACCGCATCGGGCAGACCCACCCGGTCGTCGTCCACCGGCTCGTCACCGCGGGAACCATCGAGGAACGCATCGCCGGCATGCTCGCCTCCAAGCGGCAGCTCGCCAACTCTGTCCTGTCACACGGCGCCGACGCCTTCACCGAACTGACCGACCGCGAACTCACCCGGCTGGTGGCTCTGAGCCCCGACTACGACTTCGGAGGTGACCTGTGACCGACGCCGTCACGCTTCCCCGATTCYCGGCGCAGAAGGGCCGACGCACCCGCGGCAAGACCTGGTGGGCGCAGCGGTGGGTCGACGACGTCGAGCACGCCGCGCTCGACTCGGACACGCTGAAACGCGGACGCGCCTACGCCCGTGGCGGAGTGGTCGGTCCGCTCACGTTCGCGGCCGGGCTCGTCTCCGCGGACGTGCACACGGACGAGGAAAGCCTGCACGTGCGCATCCGGGTGGACCAGCTGGACGAGCGCCAGTGGGGCGAGGTGCTCGCCACCCT
>NZ_JBFUGT010000281.1:0-8522 GCF_056402775.1 Rhodococcus sp. P3_B8 | reverse complement strand
CATGATGCCCGCGATGTTCACCTGCGGCCGCACCGCCGGCTGGTGCGCCCACATCCTCGAGCAGAAGCGTCTCGGCAAGCTCGTCCGCCCCGCCGCCATCTACACCGGACCCGCACCCCGCACCCCCGAATCCGTCGGCGGCTGGGACCAGATCGCCTCGACGTAGAAATCGACACCGCCGAGAAACGCGACGCCGCGCCGCGTAAAGACGCCGTCCGCGGGCGGGCGCCTACTGGCGGCGGATGGGCCCTCGGGCCTCGATCATCGGTGCTGTTCGCGGTAGCGGCTCGGACTGATGCCGTAGGTCGCCGTGAATGCTCTGCTGAATACGGACAGATCGATGAACCCGAACTGGGCTGCGATGTCGGTGAGGGATCGGGGGATGTTGCGTGGGGCCACCATCGATTGGCGGCAAGCCTCGAGTCGGTGTTCGCGAATCGTGGCAGCAGCGGTTGCGTCGAAGCGCGCGAACACCCTGTGGACGGTTCTGGTGGAAACGAAGAAGGCCTGAGCGATGCCGGACGGGGACAGGTCCGGGTCGTCGAGGTGCTGTCCGATGTACTGCACCATGTTCGCGTGCAACTCCCGCATGGCGGCATCTGGATCGTCGGGCTGACATTCCTCCTGCGCCGCGGTGATGGCCAGGTCGGCCAAACCGCCGGCGAGCCCGATCGCGCCTCCGGAGGAGACCTCCCCGTCGGCGACGAGGAGCCTGGACAACATTGGTGACAGTAACTGTCCCACAGGGGAAGTGGAGCTGACGGTCCGCGCTGTCAACTGCTGTGACTGGCTCTCGGTGAGCGACACCGAGGTGCGCGGCCAGGTGAACACTCGCAGGTGCCAGTCCGGATGCAGGTTCCAGGTAAAGGGTCGTGAGGTCTCGTAGAGGGCGAAATCACCCGGGCCGAGAATGCAGGTACGTCCGTCCTGGATGAGCTGGCCCTCACCCGCGACAACCATGCCGATCTGCATCAAATCGAGTGGGTGGCGGTTGGCAAGCCTCGCCGTTCGGCGGAAGGATTGCGATGTCGCGGTGACGTCGGCAGCCATCAGGTGCGCGAAATGCCGGGTATGGACCGCGCCGGTGAAGTGCGTGGGCTCGGCGGGATCGATATCCAGCGCAACGAAGGTGTCGCGGATCGTGTCGATCCAGGTGCCGAGCGCGGTGGTCCGAACCACCTCGCGGCGCTGCTGAGGTGTCGACCCGGCGCGCGACAGTGACGGTTGCCGCACCGGTGTGTTCGCGGGCCGGCAATCCGAGCAGTCCCCATGCACGAGGTCGCCATCAGGCGGTGGCAACGACGTCATGAACAGCTCCCTCTCCTCGCGTGAACCTCACGCTATGAGCGGGGAAACCGCATGTCAACGCGCGCTCACCTATTTACGCGGAAGAAACACGCGAACCCTGTGAATTCCGGCCAGTGGTTCCGCCCCCGCCATGACGATGTCGCGGAGTGCAAAGGGGGTAGTCGCTGAGCGTCAAACATCACGACCCGGAAGCTCCTACCGTTCGAGTACGCCGGAAAGACCCGGATGGCTCACGGGACATCCTGGACCGATTGACGATTCCTCGTCCCGGCCGCTAGCGGATCGTCGATGTAGACAGAAGGACAAACTATGGAAGTCATCGCCGTTCGTCACGCTGTGGACCCCTACGGAGTAATCGCTCCTCGCGGAGCGAGATAGCATGCCACTCCTGCTGCTCGACGCTGTCTTGGCACTTCTCCGAACGCTGATCCGCCCCTACCGTTGGCCGGCCGACCTGAGGGACGGTGTCAGCAGAATCGCGACGACACGAGCCCATCGACGGTCACTGGCGCTGCACGCACACTTGGCGGGTGCACACGACGACAGCGTGTACGCCGACGACTTCGGCGCCACAGCTCTCCGGCAGTGACCACAGGATCGGCGCCGAGTGTCGCTGATCGTCGAACTACCTGTCGCTCGCAGTCAAATCCACACCGGGACAGCGCGGTAGTTTCGATCACCAACCGAGTTGCCGAACGTTCTCGGCAAGCCCCAACTCATGAATGAGGAGTCTTCATGGAATCTGCAATCGGCGACCATCTCACATGTCCGCGGAGCTTGACTCGGCGTGTGCCCGACGACTACCAACCCCCTTTCCCGATGTGGGTGGGACGCGCTGACGAGCGCCTGCAGCAGGTGGTCATGGCGTATCTCGGCGTGCAGTTCCGCGGCGACCAGCAACGCCCAGCCGCGCTTGCGGCCATGCGCGACATCGTTGCCGGCTTCGATCTCGACGACGGCCCGTTGCACCACGACCTGACCCATCATGTGGACAATCAGGGCTACGAGAATCTGATTGTCGTCGGATACTGGAAAGACGTTGCTGCCCATACTCGTTGGATACAAGGCTCAGCCACGGCCGACTGGTGGGCATCGAATGAACGACTGTCCGAGGGACTTGGCTACTTCCGCGAGATCGTTGCCCCGCGGGCCGAGCAATTCGAAACGCTCTACGCCTTTCAGGACCACCTCCCCGGTGTCGGCGCTGTCATGGACGGGATCAGCGGCGAGATCAACGAACACGGGTACTGGGGTTCGATGCGCGAACGTTTCCCGATCTCCCAGAATGACTGGATGCAGCCCTCGGGCGATCTGCGGGTGATCAGCGGCGATCCTGCTGCGGGTGGCCGTGTGGTGGTACAAGGCCACGACAATATCGCGCTGATTCGGTCCGGCCAGGATTGGAAGGATGCCGAATCCGAAGAGCGCGCCCTGTATCTCGAGGAAATTCTCCCGACCTTGCAGCAGGGCATGGATTTTCTTCGCGCCAACGGCGAGTCGGTGGGCTGCTACAGCAACAGGTTCGTGCGCAACATCGATCTGGATGGGAATTATCTCGATCTGAGCTACAACATCGGCCATTGGGGTTCGCTCGACAAACTCGAGCGCTGGGCAGAATCCCATCCGACCCATCTGCGAATCTTCACCACCTTCTTCCGCGTCGCCGCGGGCCTGTCAAAACTTCGGCTCTATCACGAGGTCTCGGTGTTCGACGCGTGCAACCAGCTGTACGAGTACATCAACTGCCACCCCCAGACCGGCATGATGCGCGACGCCCAACCGGTCAAGCACGTGAGGAGCACCACCTGATGACAGTCATCCGACCGAACGACGACGCAATCGGTTCTGCCGCAGATCATTACGGCCTACATTTTGATGCTGCGACTCGGCTGGAGTTCGCAGGCTTGGTCGATGGCGCGCTCGGTTCGTACGACGTAGTCGACGACCTGTATGCGGACGAGAGTTTCTCGGCACCCTCCCGCGATCATGCGACACCTGATGCGAGCGACAATCCCTTGGGCGCATGGTATGTAACCACGAGCATCTCGACCGCGCCGGGTGGGCCGCTGACCGGCCGGCGGGTGGCGATCAAGGACAACGTGACCGTGGCCGGCGTGCCCATGATGAACGGATCGCGATCGTTGGAGGGGTTCGTTCCCACCCGTGATGCAACCGTGGTCACCCGACTGCTCGACGCCGGCGCCACGGTGGCGGGCAAGGCGGTGTGTGAGGATCTGTGCTTTTCCGGTTCGAGCTTCACCCCGGCCACCGGTCCGGTGCGCAACCCGTGGGACCCTGACCGCGAGGCCGGTGGATCTTCCGGTGGCAGCGCCGCCCTCGTCGCGGCCGGCGATGTCGATCTCGCGATCGGCGGCGACCAGGGTGGGTCGATCCGCATTCCGGCCGCATTCTGTGGCGTAGTCGGTCACAAGCCCACGTTCGGGCTGGTCCCCTACACCGGTGCCTTCCCCATCGAGCGCACGATCGATCATCTCGGGCCCATCACCCGAACGGTCGAAGACGCGGCCCTGCTTCTGTCGGTGATCGCCGGCCGTGACGGCCACGATCCCCGCCAGCCGGACAACCTCGTGGTGGATGATTACTTGTCGACCCTCGACTCCGGGATCGACGGCCTGCGGGTCGGCGTCGTGAGCCAGGGATTCGGGCACGCGATCTCACAGCCGGAGGTCGATGATGCGGTCCGTGCGGCTGCACACCGCTTCACCGAGGCTGGTGGCGTGGTCGACGAGGTGAGCGTTCCGTGGCATCTGCACGCGTTCCACGTGTGGAACGTGATCGCCACCGACGGCGGCGCCTATCAGATGCTCGACGGCAACGGCTACGGCCTCAACGCAGACGGCCTCTACGACCCCGAACTGATGGCGTACTTTGCGCAGCACCGCATCCAGCACGCTGATGCCCTGTCCGAAACCGTCAAACTCGTTGCCTTGTGCGGCCATCACGGTGTCACCGCGTTGGGCGGATCGAGCTACGGCAAGGCCCGCAACCTGGTACCGCGCGCTCGCGCCGCCTACGATGCGGCGCTGGAGAGCTACGACGTCCTGGTCATGCCGACCCTGCCCTACGTTGCCTCCGAACTACCGGCGCAGGATGTGGACCGGGTCACCTACGTCACCAAAGCCCTCGGAATGATCGCGAACACCGCCCCATTCGATGTCACCGGCCACCCCGCCCTGTCAGTGCCGGCAGGTCTGGTGAACGGCCTTCCCGTCGGAATGATGATCATCGGGAAACGATTCGACGACGCAACGGTCTTACGCGCCGGCCACGCGTTCGAACATATCCGCGGCGTCTTCCCCACGGCGACCGGCCAACCGGCTACCAATGCACGTCTGAGTCTCGCCTGAGACAAGGCGCGTCCTGCCCGCCCACTCACACCACCACTTCACAAGTATCAGCCCCTACAGAAAGTGGAAACAATGTCGGCAACGATCGAACACACACCAGACAACGCGGCACCAGCTCAAGCGCCGGCGTCGGATCGCGCGTGGGCCCTGTTCCGTGCGCTCGACGGAAAGGGTCTGGTCCCGGAGGGTTACACCGAAGGGTGGAAGAAGACCTTCGAGGAGGAGTTCAGCCCGAAACGCGGCGCCGAACTCGTTGCGCGAGCTTGGACCGACCCGGAATTCCGCGACCTGCTCCTCACCGACGGCACCGCGGCCGTGGACCAGTACGGCTATCTGGGACCGCAGGGCGAATACATCGTGGCGCTCGAAGACACCCCCACCCTCAAGAACGTCATCGTATGCTCCCTGTGCTCGTGCACCGCGTGGCCCATCCTCGGGTTGCCGCCGACCTGGTACAAGAGCTTCGAGTACCGCGCCCGCGTCGTCCGTGAACCTCGAAAAGTGCTGTCGGAGATGGGCACCGACATCCCGGAGGATGTCGAGATCCGCGTGTACGACACCACAGCCGAGACCCGCTACATCGTGCTCCCCCAGCGGCCGGCCGGCACCGAAGGCTGGAGCCGAGAGCAACTGCAACAGATCGTGACCAAGGACTGCCTCATTGGGGTCGCTGTCCCGCACGTCCCGGCCAACTGAACCACCGAACCGAAGGAGATAGACCCATGGATGGAGTACACGATCTCGCCGGTGTTCAAGGATTCGGCAAGGTGCCCCACACCGTCGACGCCGACATCGGCCCCACCTTCCACGCCGAGTGGGAACACCTGCCCTACAGCCTGCTCTTCCTCGGAGCGGCGGATCTGGGGGCATTCAGTGTCGACGAGGTCCGCCACGTCGTCGAACGGATGGAACCGCGCCACTACATGATGACGCCCTATTACGAGAGGTACGTCATCGGCGTTGCCACCCTCATGGTCGAGAAGGGAATCCTCACCCACGACGAGCTCGAAGTCCTCGCCGGGGGCCCGTTCCCCCTGTCCCGGCCGGCCGAGTCGGAGGGACGTCCTGCCCGCGCCGACACCACCACCTTCGAGGTCGGGCAGCGTGTCCGGGTCCGCGACGAGTACGTTCCCGGTCATATCCGGATGCCCGCCTACTGCCGCGGCAGGGTCGGGACCGTCACCCACCGCACCGGCGAGAAATGGCCGTTCCCCGACGCCATCGGCCACGGCCGCGCTGACGCCGGGGAGGAACCGACCTACCACGTCACGTTCGCGGCCGAGGACCTGTTCGGAGACGACACCGACGCCGGCAGCGTCGTAGTCGACCTGTTCGAGGGGTACCTCGAACCGGCAGCCTGACCCGCTGCCGCACTGTCACCAACGGCGTGGGCGGGTTCGCGTTCCCGCCCACGCCCTCCCTAGCCGGGATCTCCCCGACCGTCGGAAGGACTCCGAACAATGGCCGACACACGACTTCCTGTCACCGTGCTGTCAGGATTTCTGGGTGCAGGTAAAACCACCCTCCTCAACCAGGTCCTGCGAAACCGGGAGGGACGGCGGGTCGCCGTCATCGTCAACGACATGAGCGAGATCAACATCGACAGCGCCGAAGTCGAACGGGAGATCTCACTGAGCCGTTCACAAGAGAAGCTCGTCGAGATGACCAACGGCTGCATCTGCTGCACCCYGCGCGAGGACCTTCTCGCGGAAATCAGTGCGCTGGCCGCCGATGGACGATTCGACTACCTTTTGATCGAATCGTCCGGCATCTCCGAGCCGCTACCGGTCGCTGAAACGTTCACCTTCATCGACACCGACGGACACGCTCTGGCAGATATCGCCCGCCTGGACACCATGGTGACCGTCGTCGACGCCCACAGCTTCCTTCACGACTACCAGACCGGCGGCCGCGTCCAGACCGACGCACCCGACGACGAACGCGATATCTCCGACCTGCTGGTCGATCAGATCGAGTTCGCGGATGTCATTTTGGTCAGCAAAGCCGACCTCGTCACGTCGGAGCACCTGACCGAACTGACCGCAGTCCTGCGCTCACTCAACCCCACTGCGCGCATACAGTCGATGTCCCACGGCCAGATCCCCCTCGACACCATCTTGGACACCGGCCTGTTCTCCTTGGAGAAGGCCGCCCAGGCACCCGGCTGGCTCCAAGAATTACAGGGCGAACACACCCCCGAGACGGAGGAATACGGAATCAGTTCCCTCGTCTACCGTGAACGCGCCCCCTTCCACCCCGGGCGGCTGCACCAGTTCCTCACCAGCGAATGGACCAACGGTCGTCTTCTGCGTGCCAAAGGCTATTACTGGAACGCAAGCCGATTCACCGAAATCGGCAGCATCTCCCAGGCCGGCCACCTGATCCGACACGGCTACGTCGGACGCTGGTGGAAGTTCCTGCCCGAAACCTACTGGCCTGAGGACGACTACCGCCGCGCGGGGATTCTCGGCAAATGGGAAGAACCAGTTGGTGACTGCCGGCAAGAGCTGGTCTTCATCGGCCAGGGAATCGACCCCGACGCACTGCGCCACCAACTCGACGCGTGTCTGCTGACCACCGCCGAGATCGAACTCGGCCCCGACACCTGGACAACATGGCCCGACCCACTCGGCGACGACCATACCGACCAGGTCACCAGCACCGTTGCCCAAACACACACCGCCTGACCCCGACACCACCTCGAGTTCCTACGCAACCACCTCGCGAATCCCCATAGGACTGGTAATGAAGTCGCGGGTGACCTGCTCGATGTCGGCGTCGGGCCGGTAGGAGACGAGCGCGATCAGCCGGTGCGAATCGTCGCTGTGTTCTGTCCAGATTCCATGGGTGGTGATCCCGTGCTTGCCGAGGCTGCTGATATGCCGGGGCCAGTGAACGTTCGCGTGCTGGTCGAGTGTTTCGGCGGTGCGCAGGGTGTAGGTCTTCAGTTCGAACATGCTGCGTCCTTTCACGGCGGGCCATTAGGCCGTCAACCCAAATGGCCCCCGACCAGATTGTGTCTCAGCTACCGGCGACGGGGGCCAGGTCGTCATGGCCCCATACCCACATCACATGTTCCCAGTAGTGCGGCACCGGGTGTTCGCCCTCACGGTCGACGCGACGACGCTGTACCTTGCCCCAGTCGTGGTTGGCACCCCACGCCTTCGCGAACGCGGCCGCCCGCGGTGCGTAGTAGCCGCCGAGAGACCAGCCGACGAGACCGATTCGGTCGGCATCGAGGGTGTCGATCGTCTCGAGATAGTCCACACAAGCGGCGGCCCATTCCTCGGTGGCGATATGCGCTGTGAGTCCCTGCAGGCGCAGTGCTTCGCCGCTGCCGGGGCAGCCCTCCGCCGCGAGCTGTTTCGTCATCGCGACCACCGCACCCTTGGAGGCGGTGTGCGCGAGCCGGGTGTTGGTGACCGAACCGGTCACCCCGGCCGTGGATCCGACCAGGATCACAGACGCATTCGCCGACTGCGCCAGGTACTTCCAGGCATGTTTGATCGGGAGGAACACGAGGTCGACTTCGTGGGCCATGACGAAACGCAACGCCGCCTCCCGGCCTTGCGCAGGCGGTGCCGGTGAGCACCGCGACCTTCCCGGCCAACCTGCCCTGTTGCATGGTCGTGCTCACTTGATCGCAATCGGGTTGACCGGGGCGCCGACGGCGCCGGTGACCTGATCGCCCTGCGAGGTGACGACCTGCCCTGCCCGGCGCCCGTTCCAGGCCCGTCCGTGGTCGAAGATGTGCCCGAGACCGTCCCATTGGGTCGAGCACTGCAGCGGCATCGCAATGACGTCGTCGGCGCCGCCGAGACCGTGCGGGAAGCCCTGGGTTGCAGT
>NZ_JBFUGT010000280.1:0-8547 GCF_056402775.1 Rhodococcus sp. P3_B8 | reverse complement strand
ATCTGGGCCGTCACCTCGGGCGGATACGCCGAGACGCCGGTCCGGGCCACCCCGTGGTCACCGGCGAACACCACCACCCGCGCCCGCGCGAAGGGGACGGGCGGGCAGACGCCCTGGCAGGCCGCGGCCCAGCACGCGAGCGTCTCGAGGCGTCCGAGCGAGCCGGCCGGTTTGGTGAGCTGCAGCTGACGGGCTTCGGCCTGTGCGCGCACCCCTTCGTCGGGTGGGATGACGGGTTCGAACCGACCGGGGTCGGTGCTCACGGACTCGCTGGTCACGCTTGGCCTCTCGCTCGAGTGGACACTTCTGGCCCGCGCGACTCACGTGCGGGATCATCTTTCAAGGTCATGGTCAGCCCGGCGACGACGAGGACGACGCGATCGCAGACCTGGGCGAGTCGCGCGTTGAGGGCGCCGATCTCGTCGCGGAACAGGCGACCGGACCGGGTCTCGGGAATGACACCGAGACCCACCTCGGGAGTCACCAGCACGAGTGCGCCGCGGTAGTCGCGGACGCTCGCGACGAGTTCGTCCGTGCGTGAGGTGATGGTGCCCCGCGGCGATTCCCAGGCTGCGGCGCCGTCGAGTTCGACGGTGAGCCAGGTGCCGAGATCGTCGACGAGGGTGGCCGCGGCCTCGGTGGGAGAACGCAGCTGGTCGGCGAGGTCGAGCCGGTGCGCGGTTTCCACGGTGAGCCAGCTGCCGGGACGTCGATCGCGGTGCTGAGCGATGCGGTGTTCCCAGTCGTGGTCGTCGGGGTCGCGGTGACTGGTGGCGACGTAGCGCACCCGGCCCGCCCCGGCCAGGGCCTGCGTCAGTTCCTCGGCGTGAGCGGATTTTCCGGAGCGTGCACCGCCGAGCACCAATGTTCGCGACGTCTGGTTCGGACGGCTCGGGCGGTCCGGGGAATCGGCGGTGGGCACGGAGGGAAACGCTACCAACCCACGGGAGTGGCAGTATTTTGACGAAGAACGTCAATTCCGCCACTGTTGGCGGGAAGTGAATGGGCGGAAAATTTCAGCCATGACCGAATTCCTCGTCCTCGTTGCACTTCTCCTCGTGCTGCATGCGGCCGTGATGTACGCCGGTCGGCACCTGGGTCCACTCCCGCCGCGACTGCGGAAAAGCTACCGCGACAACTTCTTCCGACCGGCTGATCCCATGACCGACCTGTCGTACGACCGCGACGCCGAACTGGGGCGGCTGCTCGCCGAGACGCACCGCGCGCCCCACAACTGACCGTCAGATGGCGTCGCCGGGGCGCACCCGCGGCTTGGGGGCGCGCAGCTTGCGGATCTGCGACGCACGTACGAACGCATACCACCCGAGCTTGAAACCGCCGTCGGGGGTGTCCGGGAAGCGCTCCCGCACCTGATTGTTGATCTTGCGGCCCAGCCAGACGCCCTCGATGGCCATGAACATCATCATGATGAGCATGGCAAGCGTCACGATCGCCTGCAGCGCCGGGCTGACGAACATGGCCATGATGAGAACCAGGGCCAGCGGCATGAACAGGCCGACGAGGTTTCGCCGGGCGTCGACGATGTCCCGGACGTACGCGCGGACCGGGCCCTTGTCGCGGGGGAGGAGGTACTTGTCCTCGCCGGCGAGCATGCGGGCGCGTCGCTCGGCGGCGGTGGCGCGTCGCTCCGCCGCGGCGACCTTGCGCTCTTCCTTGCTACCGCGGGTGGCCTTCTTACGGGCGCGTGCCTCTTTCGCCGTCAGGGGTGCGGGCGCGACCGGTCCACGTCGCTTCGCCTCGGCGTCGCGTCGCTTGGGGGTCGGGCGGCCCTTGCCTRCCTGTTCGGCGGACTCCGCCTCCGAGGCCGTGGACGACTCGGCGACCTCGACGTCCCGCTTGTCTGAATTGTCCGAATCACCGCGGCGTAGCAATTTCACCCTTCCAGAGTATGGGAAGACGCCACCGGGAGGAAAACCGCCCTCACATCGAAATGCCGGGTCGCGCCCGTCGCCATACACTTCGCCGATGCGAGTGATGATCGCACCGGACTCCTTCGGTGAAACGCTGACCGCCGTCGAGGCGACCGCCGCGATCGCGGCGGGATGGTCGGCGGTGCGCCCGGACGACCAGCTGATCGAGGCGCCGCAGTCCGACGGTGGCCCCGGATTCGTGGACGTGATCGCCGCGGCGGGTGGCACCGTCCGCACCGCGGTCGTGGAAGGGCCGCTCGGCGCCGACGTCACCGCCCGCTGGCTCCTCGACGGCACCGACGCCTACCTCGAATCCGCCCAGGCCTGCGGACTCGGACTGCTGGGCGGACCGCCGACGCCCCGCACCGCCCGCGACGCACACAGTCGAGGCGTCGGTCAACTCGTCGTGGCGGCCCTCGACGCCGGAGCGCGCAGAATCGTCGTCGGTCTCGGCGGCAGCAGCTGCACCGACGGCGGCCGCGGCCTCGTCGAAGCACTCGCGCAGGGGTTCGGGAGCGCGGACGCCGCCGTCGCCCGCCTGCGTTCGGTGGAACTGGTCGCCGCGTCCGACGTCGAGCACCCGTTGCTCGGCGAGCATGGCGCCGCCCGCGTGTTCGGACCGCAGAAGGGTGCCGACCCCGACACCGTCGCCTTCCTCGAGGACCGGAACGCCGCGTGGGCGGGGCAACTGCAGCGAGTGACGGCCCGGGAGGTCGCCGCCGAGGCCGGAGCCGGCGCCGCCGGTGGCATCGGCGCCGCGCTGCTCGCCCTCGGCGCGACCCGCGAATCCGGTGCTCAGGTGGTCGCTCAGCGCACCCGGCAGGACCGCCAACTCGCCTCCGCCCAGCTCGTGATCACCGGCGAAGGCCGCCTCGACCAGCAGTCGCTGCGCGGGAAACTCGTGATCGCGCTCGCCGCTGCCGCCCGCCGGCGGTCGATCGCGACGCTCGTCCTTGCCGGGCAGGTCCTCCTCGACGCCGCGGACCTCGACAGCGCGGGCATCGACGACGCATTGTCCCTGGTCGATCACGCGGGATCGACCGAACTCGCGATGTCGGACGCATACGCGCAGCTGAGAGACCTCGCGGCGGCCGCAGCCCGGGGGTGGGAAGGTGTGGCCGCAGGGTAGTAACCCGAATCCGTGACGTCGGATACCATGGACGTGGATCGATCTGCGGACGCTGCCGCAGGGAATGGAACCCGGGAATAAGTCGGGCGCGGAGTACCGTTGAAGCGTTCACGGGTTTGTTACGAACTACAGGGAGAGCCCATGACTGTGCAGAACGAGACCGCCGTCCACGGCGTCAAGATGACCGAAGCCGCGTCCGCCAAGGCGAAGGCGCTGCTCGATCAGGAAGGTCGCGACGACCTCGCACTGCGTATCGCCGTGCAACCCGGCGGCTGCGCAGGACTGCGTTACCAGCTGTTCTTCGACGACCGGAACCTGGACGGCGACCTGATCGTGGACTTCGGTGGCGTCGCCCTCGCGGTGGACCGGATGAGCGCGCCGTACGTCGAGGGTGCCTCGATCGACTTCGTCGACACCATCGAGAAGCAGGGTTTCACCATCGACAACCCCAACGCGACCGGTTCGTGCGCCTGCGGCGACTCCTTCAACTGAGTCCCAGGCCGAAGTACAACTGAATCGACAAGTCTGACGCGGCGCCGACCGGCTGCCGCGTCAGACTTTTTTCGTGCCCGATCTCCACGTACCCGGGTCCCGTGCTGCCGACCGATCATGGTGGTACTCCGGGGTACGGTGAGAAATCCCGACCGAACTCATCGAAAGGCATCCGCCCGTGACAATTGCGGTAACCGGTTCCATCGCCACCGACCACCTGATGCGGTTTCCGGGCCGGTTCGCCGAGCAACTGCTCGCCGATCAGCTCAGCCACATCTCGTTGAGCTTCCTGGTCGACGACCTCGTAGTCCGGCGCGGGGGAGTGGGCGGCAACATCGCCTACGCCATGGGCGTCCTCGGTGGATCTCCGCTGCTGGTCGGGGCTGTCGGAGCCGACTTCGCGGACTACCGCCGGTGGCTCGAGAGCAACGGCGTCGACTGCACCGCCGTCCGGATCTCGACCACCGCGCACACCGCGCGTTTCGTGTGCACCACCGACGAGGACATGGCGCAGATCGCCTCGTTCTACCCCGGTGCGATGAGTGAGGCCCGCGAGATCCAGCTGTCCGGGATCGCGCAGGACGCCGAACCGCTCGAGCTGGTCCTCATCGGCGCCAACGACCCCGAGGCGATGATCCGCCACACCGAGGAATGCCGCCGGCAGGGCATCCCCTTCGCCGCCGACCCGTCGCAGCAACTCGCCCGACTGAACGGCGAGGAGGCGGCGGCGCTGATCCACGGCGCAAAATACCTGTTCACGAACGAGTACGAATGGGGACTGCTGCAGCAGAAGACCGGACTGTCCGAAGAGGAGATCCGCGCTCAGGTCGGTGTCCGCGTCACCACGCTCGGTTCCAAGGGCGTCGAGATCGTCGATTCCGAGGGCAACTGGACCCGCGTCGCCGTCGTCCCCGAGAAGGCGAAGGTCGACCCGACCGGTGTCGGTGACGGATTCCGGGCCGGATTCCTCCTCGCGCACAGCGCGGGCCTGAGTTTCGAGCGCTCCGCACAGCTGGGGTCGCTCGTGGCCGTGCTCGTACTGGAGACCGTCGGAACCCAGGAATGGACGTTCGACCGCGACGAGGCCGTCAAGCGCCTCGCAGACGCCTACGGATCCACCGCGGCCGACGAGATCGCTGCCGTCCTGCCGTAACAGGCGGCCCCGCCGCCCGTGCGCCTTTTTGGTAGCGCCAACTACCAAAAAGGCGCATGGGCGCGAAGCGCCTACAGCGAGACCGGGTACGCCGGCTCGGCGATCTCCGGAACGATGCGGTTCTCGACGAAGATGCCGTGCCAGACCATGAAGATCAGCACGGTCCACAGGCGACGGCTGTGGTCGGACACGCCGTCCCGGTGGTCGTTCAGCATCTTCGTGATCGCGGCCTTGTCGAGCAGGTGATCGGTGCCCGACGCCGCGATCTGCTCATGTGCCCA
Organism: Rhodococcus sp. P3_B8; assembly: GCF_056402775.1. Lineage (NCBI taxonomy): Bacteria > Bacillati > Actinomycetota > Actinomycetes > Mycobacteriales > Nocardiaceae > Rhodococcus > Rhodococcus sp. P3_B8. The sequence goes on along the minus strand of NZ_JBFUGT010000280.1, from coordinate 3,561 downwards.
ATCGAACAGTTCCGTGCCGCGCAGCCAGTGCCGCAGYGGCACCGGGAAGCCCAGCTTCGCCCGATGGAGTACGTGCCCGGGGACGATGCCCTCCAGCGCCTGACGCAGCGCGTACTTGGTGGTGCTCTTGGTGATCTTCTGATCCAACGGCACCTGCGACGCCACCTTGAAGACCTCGGGATCGAGGAACGGCACCCGCAGTTCGAGCGAGTTGGCCATGGTCATCTTGTCGGCCTTGACGAGGATGTCGCCGCGCAACCATGTGAACAGGTCCAGGTGCTGCATCCGGGCCACCGGATCCCACCCCTGCGACTGTGCGTAGATCGGGTCGGTGACGTCGCGGTGCGTCCACTCCGGCCGGAAGTCGCGCAGGACGGCGCGCAACTGTGCGTCGTTGAAGCTGCGCGCGTTGCCGTAGTACCGCTCTTCCAGGGTCAGTGAACCGCGGTTGAGCAGGCTCTTTCCCCGGGTGCCCTCGGGGATGCGCTCGGACAGCTTCCCGGCGGCCCGCCGCAGGCCCTTGGGCAGGTACTCGAACGGCTTGAGCGAAATCGGCTCGCGGTAGATGGTGTACCCGCCGAACAGCTCGTCGGCGCCCTCACCGGACAGCACGACCTTGACGTGCTTGCGCGCCTCCTTGGCCACGAACCACAGCGGAACCAGTGCGGGATCGGCAACCGGATCGTCGAGGTACCACACGATCTCGGGGATGGCGGCGGCGAACTCGGACGGGCTCACCACCTTCACCACGTGGCGCGCGCCGATCGCTTCGGCGGATTCGGCTGCGACGTCGACCTCGGAGTAGCCCTCGCGCTCGAAACCGGTGGTGAACGTGATCAGGTTCGGGTTGTGGCGCATCGCGAGCGCCGCGATTGCCGTCGAGTCGATGCCGCCCGACAGGAAGGACCCGACCGTGACGTCGGCGCGCATGTGCTTGGCGACCGAATCCTCGAGCGCCTCGGCGATCTCGCGGTAGCGGGCCTGCTCGGTGCCCGCGGCGAACGGACGCACCGGGAACGTGGGCGCGAAATAGCGGGTGATCACGGGTTCTTCGCCCGGGCGCACACGTGCGAAGCAACCGGACTCGAGGCGGCGGATCTGCTTGTGGAGGGTTTCCGGCTCCGGCACGTACTGAAGGACGGTGTAATGCTCGACGGCCCGCGGATCGAGTTCGGTGCCGATGCCGATCAGGCTCGCCAGCTCCAGCAGACTCTTCTTCTCGCTACCGAATGCGGTGCCGCCGGTGCCCGTCGCCAGGAAGAGCGGCTTGATCCCGAACGGATCGCGCGCGATGAACAGCTCCCGCGTCTCCGTGTCCCAGATCGCGAACGCGAACATGCCGCGCAGACGACGGACGGCGTCCTCGCCCCAGTAGTGGAACGCGGCGACGATGGACTCGCTGTCACCCTCTGTGACGAACTGCGCACCGAACTGCTCGGCGAGTTCGGCCCGAACCTCGAGGTAGTTGTAGATCTCGCCGTTGAACGTCAGCGCGTAGCGTTCCGGATTCTCCGCCGGACCCCACCGCAAAGGCTGGTGGGAGTGTTCGATGTCGATGATCGACAGCCGATTGAACCCGAAGACCAGGTGGTCGTCGTGCCAGGTCCCGTGCTCGTCCGGCCCACGGTGCCGCAGGCAGTGCATTGCCTGGTCGACCTGTGAGACGGCGTTGTCGCTGGTTTCTCCAGAGGTCAGTAGCCCGAGCAGTCCGCACACAGCGTCCGGTACCTCAATTCAGAATCTTGGAAGGCTCCACGAGGTGGAGTGGTCAGGGATCTCTGCCGGAAAGTATGCCGCAGATTCCCGGAGCGTCCGGTTCGGGCCGCCGGTGACGGTGCCCCGGCTCRAACAGCGACACCGCCGCGGCACCGGCAGCGACACGTCGCCCGACCCGAGGATGGAGAGCCGCCGCCTTTGGTCTACGCTGCGTAGTAATTGGGCCTTCCCATCGGGTGTGCCCTAGTGGAATTTGCGGCGATCAGGAAGGCGTGAACGTGGCGCAAGGTCGGATCCTTCGGCGGGCAGGGTTGGCAGTATCTTTGGGCATTGCTGCCTTGCTGCTGTCGGGTTGTTCAATCGACAACGAGGTGCTTCGTTTCGGGTGGCCTTCGGGCGTAACCCCGCAGGCGCACCGCATGCGTGAACTGTGGACCTGGTCGGTCATCGCCGCCCTCGTCATGGGTGTGCTGGTGTGGGGACTCACCTTCTGGGCGGTGATCTTCCACCGTAAGAAGAAGGACTCACCCGAGTTCCCGCGGCAGACGGCATACAACGTGCCGCTCGAGCTGGCGTACACCGCGGTTCCGTTCGTCATCATTGCCGTGCTGTTCTACTTCACGGTGGTCGTGCAGAACCATGTCCTCGAGAAGGAGGACAACCCCAACGTGGTGGTGGATGTCACTGCGTACCAGTGGAACTGGAAGTTCGGCTACCGCTCCATCGACCTCGGCGAGGGTGGCGGCAAGTACGACGGCGTCGATCAGGAAGCGCAGGCTGCGGTCGAGTCCGCACCGGCGTCCGAGGCGGAGGCCGAGGGTGAGCACGCCCAGCCCGGGCCGATCCACGGCAAGACCCCCCAGGACCTGTCCTACCTGCACTACGACAAGATCGAGACGATCGGCTCGAGCAACGAGATCCCGATCCTCGTTCTGCCGACCGGCAAGCGGATCCAGTTCGAACTGGCCTCGGCCGATGTCATCCACGCCTTCTGGGTGCCGGAGTTCCTGTTCAAGCGCGACGTGAACCCGAACCCGAAGGAGAACCACTCCGACAACGTCTTCCAGATCAGTGAGATCGAGAAGGAAGGTGCCTTCGTCGGGCGCTGCGCCGAGATGTGCGGCACGTTCCACGCGATGATGAACTTCGAGGTTCGCGCCGTGAGCCCCGACAAGTTCGCGCAGTACATCGAGCTGCGCAAGCCGGCGAGCGAAGGCGGCCGGGATCTGACCACGGCGGAGGCTCTGCAGGCCATCGGCGAGTCCCCGGTTGCGACGTCGACGTCTCCCTTCACCACCGATCGCGGCTACAAGCAGGCGAGCGGTGTCGAAGGTAACTGAACCTGCTGCTGATACCTCACTGACCAAGGACAAGTGCTGATATGAAGATCGAAGCCAAGCTCTTCGAGATCCTGACGGTATTCTTCATTCTCGTCGCGATCGTCTACGGCGTCTTCACCGCCGTTTCACGAACCGGTATCGAGTKGGCGGGTCTGACGGGCATCTGCCTGTCGGCGGGACTGACGCTGATCATCGGAACGTACTTCCGGTTCGTTGCCCGTCGACTCGACACCCGTCCCGAGGACTACGAGGACGCGGAGATCGCCGACGGCGCAGGCGACCTGGGATTCTTCAGCCCCGGTAGCTACTGGCCGATCCTGCTCGCCGCTTCTGCCGCCTTCGTCGCAGTCGCGATGGCGTTCTTCCAGCCGTGGATGATCGTGGTCGCCGTGATTGCGGTTCTCGCGGCCGCTGCGGGTCTCGTCTTCGAGTACTACGTCGGGCCCGAGAAGCACTAGTTCCACCCACAGTCGGACCGCGGAGGCGCCGAATCCCACCGGGATTC
>NZ_JBFUGT010000279.1:0-8550 GCF_056402775.1 Rhodococcus sp. P3_B8 | reverse complement strand
ACCAAAAAGGCGCACGGGCGGCGGAGCCGCCTCACCGGAGGGTGAGGACACTCTTCCCGACGGTTCGGCGGTGTTCGAGATCGAGCAGGGCCTCGGCTGCCGCGTCGAACGGGTACCGGGTCGGCTCCGGAATCGTCAACGCGCCCGACGCGAGCAAGGGACACAATTCGCTCCACTGCGCCGACAGTCGTCGGGGGTCCTCGGCCCACCACGAGCCCCACGCGACTCCGACTGCGGACGCGTTCTTCAGGAGCAGTCGGTTCACCTTCACCGAGGGGATGTCCCGGCCGGTGAAGCCCATCACGAGAATCCTCCCGCCCGTCGCCAGCGATCGGACGCTGTCGGTGAAGCGGTCGCCCCCGACGGGATCGACCACGACGTCCACCCCGCGGCCGTCGGTGATCGCGAGGACCTCGTCCCGCCAGTTCCCGGTGGCCACGACGTCGGAGGCGCCGAGACTCCGCACGTACTCCGCCTTCTCCTCACTGCTGACGACCGCGATGGTCCGCGACGCGCCGAGGTGCGGCGCCAGTGTCGTCGCGGCGGTGCCGATGCCTCCCGCCGCGCCCTGGACGAGCACCGACTCCCCCGACTCGAGGCGTCCACGACGTACCAGCGCGAAATGCACGGTGAGGTAGTTGAACAGCAGGGCGGCGCCCGCGGCCATCGAAATCGTGTCGGGGAGGAGGAAAGTCGTCTCCGGCGGCAGTGCAACCACTTCGGCCATCGCGCCGCCAACACCGGTCAAACCGACGACCCGGTCGCCCGGAGAATATCCGCTGCCGCCAGGCGCTGACCGAACGATCCCGGCGACCTCTCCGCCGGGGACGAAGGGCAGTTCCGGCTTGTACTGGTACCGGCCCTGGGTGAGAAGCAGATCCGGGAACGACACCCCGACCGCATGAACCTCGACGAGGATCGCGGATTCGTCCGCGACGGGTTCGTCGACCTCGACCGGGGCGAGCGCCCGGGGACCGTCGAGCGCGGTGACCATCAGGGCGCGCATGCGGTTGTGCCCGTTCATGTGATCGGGAGTTCGCGGACGGCCGCTCGGCGCAGCTTGCCGACTTCGGTGCGCGGGAGGTCGGGCCGGAAGTCGACGACTTTCGGTGCCGCATAGGGGCCGACGCGCTGCGCGACCAGGTGTGCGAGTTGCGTGACGAGGTCGCTGTCGTCGGCCCGGTCGTCCGCGCGGACGACGACGGCCCGGACCACTCCGCCGCGGATCGGATCGTCGTACGCGACTGCCGCGGCGTCGGCGACCGCCGGGTGCTGCAACAGCGCGTTCTCGACCTCGACCGGGCTGATGTTGTGCCCCGACGCGATGATCATGTCGTCGTCCCGGCCCAGTATCTGCCACCGCTCCTGGGGGTCTGTGACGGCTCGGTCCTCGGTGAGGAATACGTCGCCGCGCCAGCGGTCGGCCCACAGGTCGGGGGTGTTCTCGTAGCCGCTGGACATCTGGTACCGGGGCTGCCGTACCGCGATCAATCCCGGTTGGCCGTCGGCCACCGGTTGCCCGTCCCGGTCGGCGAGGAAGGTGTCGAACCCGGGAATCGTGGCGGACATCCAGCCCGGGCCGGACCTCGTTTCGGTGCCCTGGGTGTCGCCCAGGAGCATGCCGACCTCGGACAGTCCGTACCCGTTGCGCACGGCGGGTGCACCGGTGCCGGCCCAGGCCGCGGCGACCACTGCGGTGAGCGGTTCGCCGGCAGCGGCGACGGTGCGGAGCGTCGGCGGGACCCCGTCCTGCGCGAACGTCGCCGTCAGTCGCCGCAGGGCGGCCGGCGCGGTGGTGAGGATCGTGGCCTTCTCTTCCCGGATGACGCGATGCCAGGCCTCGGGGACGAACTTCCCGGAGTACATGACGCGCGGCACGCCCAGCGCCATGACGGCGGCACCGGTGCTGTACAGCCCGAACGCCCACGCCGGGTCCGACGTCGAGAAGACGACGCTGTCGCGGGTCGCCCCGAGAACGGCCTTCGCGTAGGGCATGACGGAGACGAAGGTGGCGTGGGTCATGGTGCACGCCTTCGGTGTTCCGGATGTTCCGCTGGTGAACAGCAGGGTGGCGGTGTCCCCGAGTGCCGTGGTCGCGAGCGGGCCGTCGGCGTCGGCCCGGTCGACCTCGGTCCAGAAGGACCTGTCGTCCGTGCCGGCCGCGACGTCGCCGACGACGAACACCGCGGGATCGAGTCCGTGGGTCGCCTGCGCCTGCGCGAGGGCCGGCCGGTACCGCTGATCGACCACGACCGCGCGGACTCCCGCCGCGTCGAGGCGCAGGCCGATCGCGTCCGGGGCGAACCCGCCGAACAGCGGCACGTACACCAGCCCGGAGCGCCACGCCGCCAGTGCGGTGATCCAACTCTCGACCTGTCGCGAGAGGAGTCCGCCGACGCGATCTCCCCGCGTCAGCCCCGCGCGTGCGAACACCCGTGCAGCCTTCGCGGCGAGCCTGTCGAGTTCGCGGTACGTCCAGCGGTCGGCCGAGCCGTCCTCGTGCCGGACGGTCAGCGCCACCCGATTCGGGTCGGCCGCATAACGGGTGCAGATTTCGTGGGCGGTGTTGAAGTCGCCACCGAACGGGTCGCGGTCCAGCAGGGATTCGATGTCCTGCCAGGCACCGGCGAGTGCGGACGTTGCGAGTCTGTCGGGAGACATCAGTGATTCACCTTTGCAGTTTTCGTCAGGGTCAGGACCAGGACCGTGATGGCGCACGCCGCTGCGATGTACGCAGCCAGTGCCCACGAACCGTCCGTCTCGGCAGCGATCGCCACCGCGATGAACGGAGCGGGAGCACTGAACACGACACCACCGAACTGGTAGGCGACGGACGCGCCGGTGTATCGGACTTCGGCCGGGAACAGACCGGTGACGTAGCCGGCCACCGCGGAATAGGTGACGGCGTGACCGATAGTGATGATCAGAATCATCGCCAGCAGGACGGCGACACCCACTCCGGTCGACAGCAACCAGAAGAACGGATACGCGATCGCGGCCATGTAGAGGGACCCGTAGATCAACATCTTCCGTGCTCCGATCCGGTCCGCGATCATCGACGTGTAGGGCACCGTCAGGATGTCGAGGACGCACGCGACGAGGATGCTCAACAGAATCGTCTGCCGCGAGATGCCGAGTTCCTTCGGGCCGTACGACAGGACGAAGACGGTGACAAGGTAGAACGGCACGAGGGAGGCGGCCTGGGTGAGAATCCCGACGCCCAGCGCCCGCTTCTCACCCCGCAGGACCGCGAGGATCGGGAAGTCGGCAATCTTCTTGTTGCGCTTGACGTTCTCGAACTCCGGCGATTCGACGACCTTCAGTCGCACGTACATGCCGACCGCGACCAACCCGGCGCTGGCGAGGAACGGAAGCCGCCATCCCCATGCCTGTACCAGGTCATCCGGAAGATGCTCGACCAGGAGGAATGCGAGCGTTGCGAGAACGAGTCCGGCGGGCACGCCGGCCTGCGGCCAGCTGCCGTAGAACGCCCGCTTCTCGCGCGGTGCGTGTTCGACTGCCATCAGCACCGCGCCGCCCCATTCTCCGCCGACCGCGAAGCCCTGTGCCAGGCGCGCGAGGACGAGCAGCACGGGCGCGGCGAGACCGATCGCTCCGTAGGTGGGGATGAGTCCGATCGCGACCGTCGACGACCCCATCAGCACCAGGGAGAACACCAGCATCTTCTTGCGGCCGATCCGGTCTCCGAAGTGCCCGAAGACGATCGCGCCTGCGGGACGCGACACGAACGCGACACCGAACGTCGCGAACGCGGCCAGCGTTCCCGACAGCGGACTCAACGACGGGAAGAACGCCTTCCCGAAAACCAGTGCGGYCGCGGTCCCGAAGATGAAGAAGTCGTACCACTCGATTGCCGTTCCGACGAAGGACGCGAAGGCAACCTTCCGGGGTTTGACCCGAGTGACCTCCAGGTCGTCGATGACTCTCATATCGAATCTCCCATCGCTGCTGATGTGGGGCGGTGCGGCTGCCGTGTGTCGATCCGGTGCCACCGCGGTTATGAGCGGGCCGTCGGGCCTCGTCCGGGGTTCGCCGATCGGACATCGTCCGCGCCGTCGCCCCGTGTGGCCACGGTCACAGGTCTAGCACATCCCGGACGTCGACCGCAAGCATTCTTGTACCGATCGATCCATGTCGTGAACCCATCCAAGTATCCAGGTAATACGACGTTCAGCCCGACTTTCACGAACACTCTGGACTATTTTTGGATCGATCAGTACATTTCTGAACATGAACGAGAACGATCACGACGATCCCCGCGTCGCGCTAGTCTCCGGCGGTTCCCGCGGCATCGGAGCCGCCGTCACCACGGCCCTGACGCAGCGCGGCTGCCGGGTGGGATGCACGTACCGGACGAGCCGTGAGGACGCCGAGAAACTCGCCGCGGACGCTCCCGAGCAGGTACTTCCGATCCGCTTCGACCTGCACGACGACACCACGGCGCTCACGGCGGTGGAGCGCGTCGTCTCCCACTGGGGACACCTCGATTCGCTCGTCCTGAACGCGGGCCAGTGGTCGGGCGGGCGGCTCGTCGAGACGGACCCGGACGCCTGGTGGAGCGTGATAGAGACGAACCTCCGCGGCACCGTCGCTCTCGCGCGGGCAGCGCTGCCCCACCTCGTGCACGGCAGGTCACCGAGCATCGTGCTGGTGTCGTCGGTCGTCGGCCTGATCGGTCACGCCGGCGACACCGCGTACGCGGGTGCGAAGTCCGCGATGATCGGCTTCGGTCGTTCACTCGCCAAGGAGGTCGCGCGGGACGGCATCCGGGTCAACGTGCTGGCCCCCGGCTTCGTCAGTACCGACATGACCGATGCAGTGCCCGACTCCGCGCGCAGGCGCATCGAACGAGAAACCGTCCTCGGCCGATTCGGCACCGTCGACGAAATCGCCAAGGCCGCAGTCTTCCTCAGCGAAGACGCCACATTCTGCACCGGCTCCGTCCTCACCGTCGACGGCGGCTGGGCGCTGTGACACACCACGACCGCAACGACCAACAACGAAGGGACACAACACCATGACCGCGACACTCACGCATTCGGTCGGCATTCCGGAGTCGGAGTACCTGGCGCTCCGGGACCGCATTTTCGAGGCGATCTGGTCCGAACTCGATCCACTCGAACAGCGGATCGAGAACGACGAGCAGGTTCCACACGACATCGTCATGCCCATCCTCGAGCGGATCGGCGCGCTCGGCCTGCTCGTCCCCCGCGAGTACGGCGGCAGCGGCCTGTCGATCGCCCAGTACCTGCCGATCATCGCCGAGTTCGCCAAGGTGCAGGGCGGGCTCCGGGTCATCGTCCACGTGCACAACTCCTTCGCCCACGCGCTCTCCGAGATCGGCAGCGACCGACAGAAGGCGGACGTCCTCCCGGGCACGGCCACGGGCCGGAACTCGGTCGCGTTCGCGCTGACGGAACCGGGTTTCGGGACGGGCGCCGACCTCGGGTCGACCGCGGTGCGCGAGGGCGACGACTACGTCCTGAACGGCGAGAAGTGGTTGATCACCAACTCCGACATCGCGTCTCACTTCATCGTCTTCGCGAAGACGACCGCGACCGACGTCTCCGCGTTCCTCGTTCCCCGCGAGACCGACGGTCTCTCGATCGCAGCGCTTCCCGAGACGATGGGATGCAAGGGCACCGAGCACGGACGCGTCACCCTCGATTCCGTCCGGGTTCCCGCCACCGCCCTCGTCGGCGTCGAGGGACAGGGAAACGAGCACCTCGAACGCGCACTGGAGATCAGCCGGGTGTTCATCGCCGCTAGCTCCCTCGGCACGTCCGAGCGCGCCCTCGAACTGTCGATCGCCCACGCGAAGAGCCGTGTCACATTCGGCAAGCCGATCGGCACACGGCAGGCCATCCAGCGCTACCTGGCGGAGATGGCCACCGACGTCTACGCCCTGCGCGGGATCCTCGCCGACGCAGCACAGAAGTGGGATGCCGGCGAACGGATTCCCACCGAGGCCAGCATGTGCAAGCTGTTCGGCCTCGAGGCCGTCGGCCGGGTGACCGACCGGGCTCTGCTCATCCACGGCGGAATCGGATACACGCGCGCGCACCCGATCGAGCGCCTCTACCGGGATGCCCGCCTCAACTGGCTCGAGGAGGGCACCCCGACGATCCAGTACCTGGTCACGGCGGGACGCCTGCTCGACGGGTACGCGTTCTCCGACGCCTTCGAGACGTCGCGTACTGACTGACATCAGCCGCCCTGCGGCCGGGAACGGCCGCAGGGCGGCACCACGCTCGCGAAGGAGACGAACAATGACCGACCACCACGACCCCACCGTCCTCGTCGCGGGGGCACGAACCCCGTTCGGACGCTTCATGGGATCCCTGTCGAGCCTGAGCGCCCAGGTACTGGGTGGCCACGCGATCGGTGGTGCGCTGGAATCGGCCGGTGTCGACGCACGCGCCGTCGACCACGTCGTCATGGGCCAGGTGCTCACCGCGGGCAGCGGCCAACTGCCGGCGCGCGTCGCGGCGGCAGCCGCCGGAATCCCCATGACCACACCGGCACTGACCATCAACCGGATGTGCCTCTCGGGAATCGACGCGATAACGCTGGCGCACCAGATGATCTCCGCCGGCGACGCGGACATCATGGTCGCCGGCGGTCAGGAATCGATGAGCACGGCGCCGCACCTCCTGACGAACAGTCGGCGCGGGCACAAGTACGGCGACACGGTACTGATCGACCACCTCGCGTTCGACGGGCTCCAGGACGCCTTCACCGGGTCGTCGATGGGGGCGCTCACCGAGTCGAGGAATCCCGAGTACGGGATCACCCGGGACGCCCAGGACGAGTGGGCCGCTCGCTCGCACCGTGCGGCCGCACGCGCGCGCAAGGACGGCGTCTTCGCGGCCGAGATCGTTCCCGTTCCGATCAGGTCCGGGCGGGGTGAGTCAACCGATTTGAGCCACGACGAGGGCATCCGGGCCGACACCTCGGCAGCGGACCTCGCGGGTCCGCCCCCGGCTTTCGCCGCAGGCGGCTCGCTGACGGCCAGCAACTCGTCACCAATCTCCGACGGTGCCTGCGCCGTCGTGGTCACACGGAAGTCGACGGCCGTCCGGCTCGGACTGTCGTGGCTGGCCGAGATCGGATCACGTGCCGTGGTCGCCGGACCCGATTCGGGTCTGCACGAGCAGCCGTCCAACGCCATCCAGGCTGCATGCCGACGGGAGGGGATCGCACCTCGCGACCTCGATCTCGTCGAGATCAACGAGGCGTTCGCCGCGGTCACACTCGTTTCGTCCGAACGCCTCGGTCTCGACGCGGACCGGGTGAACGTCAACGGCGGCGCGATCGCGCTSGGCCACCCGATCGGTGTCTCGGGGGCACGGATCGTCCTGCACCTCGCGCTCGAACTGCGACGCCGCGGCGGTGGCGTCGGCGCAGCGGCGCTGTGCGGGGGCGGCGGCCAGGGGCAGGCCCTGATCGTGCACGTCGAACGGTGATTCGATGAGCACCAAATACGACCTCAACCGCGCCGAAATTCTGCGCGTGTCCGCCGAGTTGTTCGCGAGGTCGGGCTACCACGGCACCGGGATCGCCGACCTGGGCACGGCGGTGGGGCTCGGCCGCGGGGCCCTGTACCACTACATCGGCAGCAAGGAGGAGGTGCTGTTCGCGATCAGCAGCCGGCAACTCGCGCAGATGAACGACGTGGCCGACGAACTCGCCCTGACCGAACCGGATCCGGAGCGCCGCCTCCGCGGTCTGGCACGGGCCCTGCTCCGCAACATCGCCGAGTACCGCGCCGAGTGGACGGTGTTCTTCCGCGAGTACCACGCCCTGACCGGTGATCGGCGTGCGCGGGTCGTCGCGGCACGCGAACGGTACGAATCGCATTGGCGGCACGCGTTCGACGAAGGCGTCCGAGACGGGGTGTTCACCCTGTTGCCGCCGTTGATGATCAAGGGTGTGCTCGGCATGTTCAACTACAGCTACCTCTGGCTCACCGCCGACGGGGCCCGCACCCCCGAAGAGATCGCCGACGGCTTTCTCGACGCCCTGATCACCGGGCTGGCCGCGCCGAACCCGTGATCTGGGCCGTCTAGACTCACATCTTCGACCGCCGGGAGACAAAGGGGGCCCTTCGATGAGCGACAAGTACGACGCCAACCGGGACCGAGTCCTGCAGGTGGCCGCCGAATTGTTCGCGAAGTCGGGCTACCACGGCACCGGGGTCGCCGAGATCGGTGAGGCGACCGGGCTGGGCCGGGGAGCGCTGTACCACTACATCGGCAGCAAGGAGGCAATCCTCTACGAGATCAGCAGCCGGCAACTCGCGCAGATGAACACGGTGGCCGACGAACTCGCGCTGTCCGAGGCCGATCCGGAGAAACGGCTGCGCGGCCTCGCACGAGCGCTCATGCGGAACATCGCCGAGCACCGTGCCGAGTGGACGGTCTTCTTCCGCGAGTACCACGCCCTGACGGACGAGCGTCGTGATCGCATCATCGCCGAACGTGAACGCTACGAATCTCATTGGCGGAACGCGCTGGAGCAGGGCATCCG
>NZ_JBFUGT010000278.1:0-8687 GCF_056402775.1 Rhodococcus sp. P3_B8 | reverse complement strand
CGTCGGTGCTGGGAAAGTATCGGTACACCGTCTGACGGATGACGCCGAGGGATTCCGCAACGTCGGCGATGCTGATCGCCGTATCTTTCCGACTGATGAGTTCGACTGCGGCGGTGACGATTCGCCGGGACGCTTCCTCGTCACTTCCAGGCGGACTACCACCCCACCCACGCCTGCCAGCCACTGTCTTTCCCTACCTCTCACAACGCGCCGTTGGGCCCGAACGGCATGCAAGGGCTGTCGGCGCACCGCCCCACCGGACTCAGAGGTTACCGCGAACGCTTGACCCTCCGCCCCGAAGCCCACGCTATTTCACCGGCCGGGTCGTGCGGCAAGCGAAGGAAGCCGACTTCGAGGTCGACTCGATGGACGACGAGGAGGTGTTCGGGCCGGTATTCCACCGGCTCGGATTCGCGGAGGCGATCGAACGTGAACTACTGACCGACTACCAGGTGGCCGTCGTCGCAGTCGATGACGGCCACCTACCGGGACTGGGCCCAGCGCGGCCGATTCGTCACCACCAATGGCACCGAGGTGACCGACGCCCGCACTCTCGCCGGACAAATCGGCCTCGCCCAGGCGATGCGCCGCTACGACCTGCACCGCACGATCACCTTCCACTCACGGGTCACGCGCGCCCAGTCCCTCCCCGAGGTGATCTTCTGGATACCCGCCGAACAGCAACCATTGGGTCAGGTATGGTCCGACTACGCATCCGGCGAGATGCCCGCAGGGCAGCGCCATGCGCTCCTGCACCACCTCGGCCGGCTCGAGCACGGCCCAAGGGGACTACTCGCCAACGCGCGCTGCCTCGCCGAAGGCGTCGACGTCCCCACCCTCGACAGCGTGGCCTTCATCGACCCGCGCCGCTCCGAGGTCGACATCGTCCGGGCCGTCGGCCGCGCCATCAGGCTCGCCCCCGACAAGACCATCGGCACCATCGTCATTCCGGTCTTCGTCGACACCGACGAAGACCCGGCGGTCGCCCTCGACAACTCGGTATTCAAACCGGTATGGGACGTAATCAAGGCGCTGCGGTCACACGACAGCCAACTCGGCGAGCATCTCGATGAACTCAGACGACAGCTCTGCCGGCAGCCACGACTTCCCTCCAGGATTCATCTCGACCTGCCCCAACAGCTCGGCGCAGATTTCGCCCGCGCTTTCGCTGTGCGCCTGGTCGAGCAGACCACCGCACCGTGGGAGTTCTGGTTCGGGTCCCCACCTCCCGAAACCCCTCCGACGCACCGCAGGCGCGCTGTCTGCCGCCGATCAGTCTCTCCGATGTCTGCCGAGTGTCCGCACAGCCGGATCCGGGTCCGGGGCGGAACGGCCATAGCGACCGCTACGAGGCTACCCTCATGCTGCCATCGCGGCCGTGGTCCTGCTGTTGATCCCGTCGACGCCGTTTGGAACCGCGACGCACACCCGGCTGGAACAGCAAACCCAGGCGCTGCGCGCCGGCGTGCAGCATGAACCGGCAGTGCTGCTCAAGGACACCTACCTCGCGCCCGAGACCCCCCGAGTACGCGCTTCACCCTGCCGGCGACCAGAACACCGCCCGGGCCCGCTGGTCCACACCCCACGGGGAGCGCACCGCAGCCGTGCCCACCGCCRCTCCCGCGAAGACCGGTGAGGCCATCACCATCAGCGCCGACGCCGACGGCCCCCTTAGCGGCCCCATCCCTGACAGCCGTGAAAAAACCGTACTGGCCGTGACCGCCGCATGCGGGCTCTGGGCACTCTCGGCTGGCGCCGTCCTCCTCTCCACGGCACTCGCACACAGACTGTCCACCCGAAACCGGTTGCGGCGCTGGGAACAGGGGTGGTAAGGACATCCGGTCGAGGACCGGTCAGAGTTCGATGTTCGGTCAGCTACTGCCCGTACGGGCGCGGCGGTAGCGGTTTACCTCGTCACCGTCCAGGTCGGCCACGGTGTCTGCGGCATCGCGCAGCACCTGCACGGCGCCTTCGATCTGGGTGAGTGCCCGGGTGTAATTCTGGTGGTCGTCGGGGGTACTCCTTACCCGGTGGGACCATCCCTTCGGGGAAGAACTAGGAGTTCTGCTCGTCATGCGTTTGCTCGACCATCCACGCCGCTATCTGCGCCCTCGAGGTGAATCCGAGTTTCGCAAGGACATGCTCGACGTGCCCTTGCGCTGTGCGTTGGGATATCACGAGTTTCGTGGCGACTGCTCTGTTTGTGAGTCCCTGTGCGACGAGAGTAGCTACTTCCAGCTCCCGTTTGGTCAGTGTCGTCGAATCTGAGGTTGAAGTTGGCGATGCTGTGGGGGACTGCTCGTCGAGCGCATACGCAAGGGCTTCCTCGTAGCCGAAAGCCTCCCCTTGCGCGTAGGCCGACTGGAATGCCCGGTCACCGAGCACTCGACGTGTGCGGCGTTCGCACTCCTCGTGGTAACGACGAAGATTCGGAACAATGGCGGTGCGGCCGCCGACCTTCTTCCCGAGTGACTCGGCGCTTCCCAGCAATATGGCGGCGCGTTGTGCCCTTTGATCACCTGCGGCGATCCAAGCCAGCGCTTCCAAGCACCATGCAGAGGTAAGAGGATCATCTACGACTCGCGTGAGTTGCAGGCCTTGTTCGAGCAGTGCGGTGGCGCGGACAGGGTCACCTTGCTGCGCAACCAGCATTCCAAGGATCCACAGTGCATATGATCGGTACACAGATTCGCCGCGAGGCTCGGCGAGTGAAAGCACCTCCTCGTGACATGCGACCGCTCGTTCAATGTCCCCGTTCAGTCCGCAAGCCAGTCCGAGTCCGAGCAGATCGCCTATCACTTTGTGAATGTTGTCGCTCTTGCGGAAGAAGTTGATGGCGGACTCGAAACAGGCGACGGCATGAGTGAGATTCCCGTCGTACAGCGACAGGCGCCCTTCGTCGGAGGTGACGAGCGCCCCCATCTCGTCATCACCGATTTTGGTTGCGACGACGCGCGCCTCTTCGATGCGAGCCGCAGCTGCGCGCAGGTCCCCCTGCACTCCGGCTAACATGCTGTCGGCGCAGAGCGCTTTGACTCGTCCGGTACTTGGTTGGCCGCCCTGACTAGTGAGAGCGAGGTCGAGCCAATGTCTTCCCTCACCCAAAGGACTACGAAAACGCCAGAACGGATAGAGGGCAGCGGCCATCTCCACGCCCGACTCCGATTCAGTCGGATCTGTCATTGAAAATTCGAGTGCCTCCCGAAGATTCGTTTGCTCTCGCTGCAATCTCGTTATCAGCTCCACTTGCGACGGGCTTATCCATTCCACCTCCGCCCGCAGCGCCATCTTTTCGTACCAGTCGCGGTGGCGACGCCTAAGCTGCGAGTCCTCCCCTGCCTCCTGCAACTTCTCGCGTCCGTACTCGCGCAATGTCTCTAGAAGCCGGTACCGCACGACCTTGCCGGGCTCCTCACGGATGAGAATTGATTTGTCGACGAGCGAAACTACGTGGTCGAGCAATTGTTCGGAGGTCAGTTCGTCTGCGCAAATTTCCTCCGCAGCATCGAGTTCGAATCCTCCCGCGAACACTGACAATCGGGCCCATAGTTGTCGCTCATGTGTGGTGCAAAGTTCGAAGCTCCAGTCCATCGAAAGGCGCAGAGTCTGCTGACGGCCTGGCGCGACCCTGCTGCCACCTGTTAGCAATGTGAATCGGTCCGTTAGACGCTGCAAGATCTGTGTTACCGACATCGCTCGTAACCGCGCCGCCGCCAGCTCGATTGGTAGCGGGAGGCCTTCCAAGCGGGAGCATATTTGGGCGACCGCCAGCTGGTTGTCCTCAGTAAGCTCGAAACCTGGGAGTGCGGCTGCAGCCCGCTCGGCGAACAGGGTCACGGATTCGTATCGCGGAAGACCTCGTAAGGAAACTGAACGGCACGGATCCGGTACCGCCAGCGGTGGAACTCTCATTGCGGATTCGCCGCCGATAACGAGGGGTTCCCGGCTCGTCGCCAGGATATGCAGATCCGAACAGGATGTGAGCAGTGTTTCGACGGACTTCGCGACCTCGCCAACGAGGTGCTCACAATTGTCCAGGACTAACAGAAGTTGTCGGTCCCTGAGATACTCAGCCAGCATTGTCAAGGTCGGGCGAATTGATTGTTCTCTGAGTCCTAGACCGGAAGCGATGGTGTCCGGTACGAGAACCGGGTCTCGCAGGTCGCCGAGTCCTACCAGCCAGACTCCGTCACGGAATGCGCGCTTCACCTCGGCCGCAACCCGCAAAGCCAACCTTGTTTTACCGACGCCTCCAACTCCTGTCAGTGTTAACAGGCGGGAGGAGGACAGCAACCGTCTTGCCTCTGCTACTTCATGACGACGACCGACGAAACTAGTCAGTTCTAGGGGCAAGTTTCCTAAATTGCTCCGAACGCCGGCTGCCATCCCATCGTCACTCTCGTCGAGATTCTTCACACAACGGTACCCGTTGGCCCCTTCACCTGGCATGGGTTGTCGGACTGTTCCCGCCGGAATTACAGTCTCTGATTGACTTCGCTGGACATCTCCGTCCTGCGCGTCGGATTGTCCCCAAGGGTGCCGGTTGGCTCTAGTGTGGATCGGCCCGCGTACATCATCGGTCGGGTGATGCGCGACCCCGTGTGGCGCGTCGACCTCGTTCGTCCTGGGATTCGCTCTGAATCTGTCAGTATTCCAACCGCCCCTGCGCCGGCGCGTAGCGGACGTACCTGTATGTTTCCCCCTCCGGTTGGTAGAACGCAGCCGCCTTGACGAGGGCATCCAGACTATGGGTCAGTCCTGGAACAGAGGCAGCGCGAAATCGCCAGCATGCACGCCAGGTCGACGAAGTTGCCGTTCGCCCACTTCCGTTGCTGACAGTCAGTATTCCGCCGACCGCCGGTAGCAGAGAGGGCCACCGTCGATTCAGAGGATTCGCTTCGAAGTCAGTCGTTCCCGGGCAATCACTGCTAGACCACGAATCAAAGTTTGACGCGATCGTTCGTTGGGCCAACTACAACGTCGTGTTCAGCACCACCCTGGAGGTCGAAGTGGGGCAGTGCTGCATTCGTCAGCGAACGTCTCCACCCAGTAGGTTGCGACATCCCCGCTACTTGCCCGAAGGTACCCGCACGTCCCGCGGTCCGTAGGGAGGCGGTGTATGGCACAGCACCCTGGACTGCTACCCGACCCACGATGGGCCTGCGGTACCATTAATACTATGATTGGACAGTCAGGTGGCATCGGTGTGCACCCCCGAAGGCGACGCCATGCCCGCTAACGCCGACGATTCACAGGGCACGCCTGCCCGTAAGGCTGTTCACGAAGACCGAGTCCCTCGTCGGCGTACCAAGGGTCGGCGATCCCACAAGGCCGCAGTCGAGATCGCCCAGCTCATCGTCGATGACATTACCGATGACCGACTAGCGCCGGGGACACGGTTGCAAAGTGAACGAGACATGGTCGCCCGTTTCGAGGTCGGTCGCGGAACGCTCCGTGAGTCGCTGCGATTCTTGGAGATGAGCGGCGTTCTGACAATGAAGGCTGGTCCCCAAGGCGGCCCTTTCGTCGCGGATCCTGATGCCCACGATCTCGCCGGCTCACTGGGCCTGTTCTTGCAGCTTCGAGCCGTCCCCTTCAGCCAGATTATCGCAGCCCGCGAGATTCTCGAACCCGAGTTGGCAGGGCGCGCCGCCGTAGGTGCGACAGAGGAAATCCGAGATCTCATCGCGGACTCCATAGCTGGGATGGAAGCCTTCCTCGACAACGACGAGAACTTTCGCGCGGAGAACGACCGCTTCCACGCTGCGGTGGCTACCGCGGCGGGAAATGATCTCTTCACCCTCCTCATCGTGTCCCTTCACCAGATCACTGATGGCATGCCATTGGGTGTCAGCTACTCGATCGAGAATCGCGCCGCCGTCCTCAAGGCACACATCACTATCGCGGACGCGATCCGTGCTGGCGATCCCGAAGGTGCCCGGTGGGCGATGCGCCGGCACATGCGCGAGTTTCATGAGTTCGTTAAGCGGCGGTACCCGGAGGCCTACGAGCGCCCAGTGAAGTGGCGTGATGTTGCGCAGTAGAACGATGGGATCTCGCTGACGCAACACGAACTGGCGTGATCCGGTTGTGCACCTGCGATTCTCGGCGTTGCGAATGACGCGAGCTCCTCGTTACGGTTACGGCAGCCGGGTCGACGTCCTTGAGGGAGGCAGATCTGCCACCGTTCGAGTCCAATTGACGCCTTGACCTGTTTCCCCGCGAGGGAGGCGATGCGACGGCCGTCTGCGGTCGGCCACGGGCAGCAAATTGACCCCCTTCTCCCCTAACGATCTCAGCGGTATCGCCCGGCTCGTTTCACCTCCGCGCGGCGGTGGCCGCGCTGCGTCTCGTCGCGAGGAAGAGGGTGAGTACGAAACCGAGGACGAGCAGCGGGACGGTCAGGAGGAAGGTGCTAGCCACGGTATCCGAGAATGCCTCCAAGACCGGGATTTTCACCGCCGACGGCAGCGAAGCGATGGTGTCGGTCTTGGTGGGATCGAACTGGGCGGGCAGGGCCGAATGGTTCAGCGCAGTGGTCAGTCGCGGGGTGAAGACGTGGTTGAACACGGCCCCGAATGCGGCGACACCAAAAGCTGCTCCCATCGAGCGGGAGTATGTGACCATGGCGCTGGCCGCGCCCAGGTCGTCGGGGTCGACGGCGTTTTGCACGGCGGCCATTATGACCATTGGCACCATGCCGATGCCGATGCCGACGACAGCGAAGTAGRGGCCCAGTACCCAGACGCTGGTGTGGGCGCTGAGGGTGGCCAGTAGAAGTAGTCCGACGATGTTCAGTGCCATGCCCGCAACGAGACAGAGCTGCCATTTACCGGTACGCCCGCTCCAGCGGCCGGCGAGTGCTTGGCTGATGACGAGCCCGAGGACAAGCGGGAGCATGTGCAGGCCCGAGAGTGTTGCGGAAACGCCGTGCACTACCTGCAGGTAGGTGGGCAGGTAGACGAGCACACAGAACATCGCGAAGTTGGCGATGAAACCGACGAGGGAGGCTATGGATACCGTTGGGGTCCTGAGCATGGGCAGCGGCAATACCGGTTCGGGTGCCCGGCGCTCGGCCGGGAGGAGGACGAGAAGCAAGACTACGGCTGCCGCAGCAAGGGCGACGGTGCGGATGGAGCTCCAGCCCCAGTCGTCACCGAAGGAGACGATCAGCACAAGGCAGACCGACAGGGCGGCGAGAATCGTGGCTCCGAGGTAGTCGATGGGACCGGTCCGGCGCTTGGCGCCTGCGGGTAGGTTCCGCGACGCGAGTAGCAAACCGACCAGGCCGATGGGGAGGTTGATCAAAAAGGCCCAGCGCCAGGAGAGTTGGTCGGTGAATACGCCTCCCAGCACAGGGCCGAGAATGCTGGCTACGCCGTAGACGCCACCGAACATGCCTTGGTACCGGCTCCGGTCCTCCGGACCGGCTACATCGCCCACCAGCGCGAATGTGAGGACCAGCATCCCGCCGCCGCCCAAGCCCTGTAAGGAGCGTGCCGCGACGAGCTGGCTCATGTCCTGGGCAAGTCCGCACAATCCGGAGGCGACGAGGAACATGGCCATGGCACCCAGATATAGGCGCTTGCGGCCGAACATGTCGCCGAGCTTTCCCCACAGGGGCGTCGATGCTGTTGTCGCGAGGAGGTAGGAGGCGCTGACCCAGGCGATGTACTCGAACCCGCCCACGTCGGAGGCGATCGCGGGCAGCGCGGTTGAGACGATCGTTTGGTCGAGGGCTGCGAGCAGCACTGCCATGATGAGTGCGCTCATGGCGAGACCCACCGATGGCGCTGTTCCGGCAGCGTGTTTGGCAGAGTTCTGTGCGGGTGCCGTGGTTGAGGGAGAGGGCATGGTTACCTCGGATCTGCGATGAAGGCCCAGGGCGGCTGACTGACCGAGTTCGGTCTCAGAGGGCGCAGGCGTCCCGGAACGTTTCTAACTAACTGGTTGTTTGTCACACTAGCAGTATTGTCAACCAACTGGTTAGTTACCGGTTGTGGAGTTTCGCACACCACCCGTCACGTTCACCGACCGGTACTAGGAGCCTCGGATGCCCGGTGCCGGAGTGGAGTCAAATGTGGACCTCGCGGTTAGCCGGAGGAGCCGGGATCCTGGTGGGGTGCCGGTGCGGGCTGTGCGGAGCTGGCAAGGATGTCATCAAGGAAGGCGGGCGGCACCGATTCCCAGTTGCTTTGCCAGTGACCGTGTTCCATGTCTTGTCTCAGCTCACGGACGAGTGGGAGGATGTGTGGTCCTCCGTCGAGCAGGTACCGCCTCATGCCAATTCCGGCACATTGCGCCATGACCGCTGTCAGGAGGTGTTTGGCTTGCCCGGTGCGTCCGGCAGCGGCGCAGGCCTCCACGAGAAGGCGCTGCGCGTCGAGTGTGGCCCGGGGACGGTCTCGACCCTCGAGCGCGTGCACCCATTGGCTGGCCCAACTGCATGCCAGTGCGAGCGTCTGCGGAGTCGCGATCGGCTCGAGGAGGAGGAGATGAATGGCGGTTGCTTCCTCGAGTTGGACGGTGGTTTCGTCGAGGCTGTCGACGGGAGTTCGGCGATGGGAATAGGGCGTGGCCACGATGCCCTCGAGTTGTTCTCCGGCGTTCGGATAGAGAAGGGTTCGTTCGTAGTCCATCCGTGCCCGCAGTCGTGGGAGACCTCGGGTGCTCGCGATGCGTGTGCC
>NZ_JBFUGT010000277.1:0-8694 GCF_056402775.1 Rhodococcus sp. P3_B8 | reverse complement strand
GGTTGCGTCGACGCAACCGGCACCGACACAATGTGGGTGCCCGAGGCAGTAGCCGAGGGAAGTGATTCGTGTAGGAGGTCTCCGGGGCGTAAGCACCCCTGTAGGCAGCCCTATCCAGCGGTTTCCAGCCTTGCGCGCCCACCCACCTACACAACGAACGCTCCTCGCTTCGGCAGTGGGGCATTCTGTGCTCGCAGCTGCGCGGTGACCACCTCCGCCATGCGCCGAAAACCAATATTACGTCAACTATATATGTAAACTCCCTCTACCCCAGTAATTTTCGAGTTTTATGGCGACCTTGGTGAACCGGCAGTCGAGACGGCTGTGGCCATTACTGGTCGTGGTCGGCTTCGAGTTGACGTTGTTCGACGAGTATCACTGCGCACAGCAGAAGATAGGCGCCGGGGACGATGAGGATGGCGGTGGTCAGGGCGACGATGATGGCCAGTATTTCCATGGCTGCTCCACTCGGCGCCGGAAACATCGCCCTTCTGGACCGGGCCGGACGGGCGCCGTCGGGGACTTGGGCCGGAGCGCTCAACGCGAGCAGCCCCAAGAGCAGGGTTCGCGAGCCGTGCCGGGCTGGGGCTCGGCGAGGGGGAGGGGCCGGGATCGGCGGCGATACCGAATGACGATCAGGGTAACCACCACGTGAACATGGTCGGGATCGGTCATAGCCATCCCCACCGAGGGCGGACGCCGTCGTACTCACCCATGATGATGGACGCGGCATCGAGGCCTCCTGATCCGAGCGTTCCACCACCCCTGGTCTGTCTACCAGTCCGCCCACGGTGTGGCGGCGACTGGAAACGTCACGCCGGACCTGGACCCGGACCCGCCCAGAGTGTCCGCTCCAGCCCGAATTTACGGGGTGCGTCGCTGCAGGTCACTGATCGATCGAGGCTCTATTCGCTCGATCTGATTTGACTCCGACGCCGCCAGTTTCGAGTCTTACGTTCAGTTTCCGGCCTGAGCGTGCGCGCGACGGGCCGCCTCGACCAGAGCTTCGGCGGCACGTTCAGCGCGCTTCGATTCGGTACGGCTCGTCGGCATATCGGTGTAACCGGACCGCGTCTTGAGACCCAGCAGCACACTGAGGTGCTTCGCCGTGGTCGGGTCGACGGACCCGAGCAGCGTGACAGCATCCTTGTGGTCCTCGCCCTGCGCATGCTTACCCAGTCGCGCGCAACAGATGACATCCGATGCTGCGATGCCCGCGTGCACCCACAACGTCACGACCGCATCATCGACCCCGTCCGGTTCGTCGGCGAAGTCGCGACCGATCTCGGCCAGGTGAAAGAACTGTTCGGCTTTTCTCAGCCGCCCCCGGCGGACCGTCTGGTCACACGGCCGCGTCCGCCCCACTACCGATTTCCCCGACGCAGCAACCGGGTGAAACCGGCCCGTGAACCGGCCACCGTCAGCCCCTCCTTCACCACATCCCGCAGGACCGGCTCATCCGTGCCGCGGCCGGCGATCTCACTCTCCGCGAACTGCAGATCCCGCGCATCGTTGCCGGTCCATCTGGTCACCTCGGCCATCAGCTCCGCCACCTGCTCATCCCACTCCTCGACCGCGACGTCGTCCGGCCGGACCAGGAAGATGTCGATGTCGCTGTTGATCGTCATCGTTCCGCGTGCAGCCGATCCGAACACGGCGGCATACATCGGGGGAATCTCCCAGCCGGCCAACCGCGCCTCCAACCTGCGCAGGAACTCCCCGGACAAGTCGGCGAGACCCATGACATGAGGGAACGCCAGGTGTTCACGATTGAGCTGGTACACGAACGCGTGGCCCACCCTCGAAGACAGCACCGTGCCCTGCTTGCTCAATCGTTGCAACACCTTCCGTATCCCCTCCTCCGAATGGCGGTGCAGCACCCGGTGCAGCTGGCCGGTCGTGAATGTCGCCTCAGATGCGGCTGCGAGCGCAGCGAGCACATCACCATCAAGGGTGGGCGTCACTGTCTGTAGCGGCCGAATCAGATCCATAATTCCGTTCCCTAGGGACGTCATGTCTCGCGCACTATTGTACGCCTACCCGTACTATAGTACGGGATAGTTGCCGCGGCGTTGCAGAAAGCAGCGGCACTCATCGAACAAGAATCACGCACTCCGAAGAGCGAGATGGGCGCTCAGCCCGCTTCGCCTCCTCGGCCGGGCTGAGTGGGGGCGAGCTCGTCTACGCGGGCTCGAGGTCGCGCTCGAACTCGATTTCATCCCGACGCGGGATCTTGTAGTAGCCCACGGCGGGAATGTCCGGCTTCAGCGTCCGTCTCGCATCGTCCACTGCGCCGCATCGAACGGCCGACAGGCGGAAGCCGCGCCGCTGGTAGAACTGCATCGAGTCGAGGTTGTCGTTCGTCGTGACCAACCACAGTCGCGAACAGCCTTGTGCACGGGCGACTTCGGCGATGCGTTCGATGAGTGCCGTGCCGACGCCGCCCCATTGGCCGGATGCGCGCATGTTCACGATTTCGCAGTTCGTGCCGTCGATGTCGTAGATCAGCACCCCGACCGTCTCGTCATCGGTCGATGCGATCAGGGCCGGGCGGTCGCGTGCGTCGACCAACTCGCCGCGCCGGGCGATCTGGGTGGTGTGTTGCGCCTGGAGGAATGACGTCAGGCGTGGCTCTCCTGCGGGTACCTCATAGATGTCGACCATCGTCCCTATTTTCCTCGCCTCACCGAGGCTGGACCAGGGGTGGATCTGTCGGGTTGGGTCACGATCACATGCCGCCCGTTGAACTGTCCGGTGATGTCGGGGAGGCGTCTGCGGCCAGGAAGTGCACACGACCTGTGCGACCTCCCCGGCCCGTCCCCACACGGCGCGGGGATCTGTGCGGTGATCCCCGGGGCGGAGGACCTTCGCGGGGACCGCCGTTGACGCTGCGCAAGAGGCGGCCGCCGAAGCTCAGCTCGCACAGACCCGCGCCGAAACGCAGACCGCGGCAGCGCACACATCCGCGCAGGAAGCTCGCGAGGACGTGGACCGTCTTCGTAGCGAACTCGCTGACCTGCGCACCGAGGCCCGCACGGACCGCGAACAAGCGCGCGCCGATCATGCCGCACAACTGGCCGAGGTCCGGCAATCAGCCTCCGAACGCGCAGATGCTCTAACCACCGCGCTGCGCGCCGCCGAGCAGACGATCGAGGAACTAGCGGCAACCCGGCGGCCGCGGTGCCGCTACCTAGCTCGTCCCCGGGTCACGTTGCCCTTCGGGGGTTTGTGCCTTCACACCCGCGGAGTGCTTGCCGCCATCGGAGTGCAGCTCCGGGGTGCTCAACGGTGACCTGAACGGCGTCATCAATCGCTGACACCCCGAACACGGAAGCGTTCCATCTGCGGGTCAACGTCAACGACGGTGACGTCTTCGATGGGGTGATCGAATGAGCAACCCGGTGGGAGGCGGTGTTGCGGTTCCGGGCATAAGATGGCCGCGTATGAGCACAGCCGGTAAATTCGTTCTCGGATTATTGCTCTTCAATGGCCTCTCGGCAGCCGGCGGGGGCATCGCACTGATGACCGGCACGATCCCGGAACAACCCTCATGGATTGAGCACACCGACTTCGACAGTCTCTACTTCCCCGGGGTGATTCTGCTGGCCGTTGTGGGAGGCAGCTCGTTGTTCGCCGCCTCGGCGATGATCAAACGAAGCGTGGGATGGCAGTCGGCCGGCATCCTGTCCGGGGTGATCATGGTGGTGTGGATCGTTGCGGAGATCGCCTCTATTCGCGGGTTTCACTTCCTGCAGGTGCTCTACCTCGTTACCGGAGCCGCAGTGATCTGGTGCACCCCACCGACCCCGCAACTGCGCAACAGCACCGCGGGTCGTGACGCCGAGAACCTCTGAACGACCCGAAGATCGCCGCGCGGCCGGCGAGCAGGATTCGAGCCTGCGACACAGTCGCCAACTCGGCGCATCTTCTGGTGACCGGTTCTCGAGGTGCGAGGATGGGCCATTCCTCGCGTTGCGCTTGTGAAGCGTGGTCCTCGCTTCAGGAAAGCCGCCCACCTCCCTGACCGCACCGACCTGTCCGATCGCACGTTGCGGTGCGGGCTGGCAGACCGGCTGGGCATACTGACGCGAACACTCGGGTCCGGAAGGTCACACACGTTGACAGATATTCGTTCGGCAGGCGGCAACACCGGCTCACGCCCGGCGCCGCCGGGCCGGCACGCCGTATTCGGGACCGGGATGTTCCTCCTCGCTGGTGTGCTGGTCCTCAATTCGCTTCTCGGACCACTCGGCCTCGGCCTTATCGACTATCCGATCTCGACCACCTTGCAGAACCAGCTGATCGGCCTCGAGATCGTCACCCTCGCTCTGGTTGCCCCGTTGAGCATTGCCGCCGCAGTGCTGGCGCTGCGCGGGCACCGCGCCGCCGGCCCTATGGCATTCGGCCCGGCCGCCTACACCGCCTACATGTTCGCTCAGTACGTGCTCGGCCCCGAATACGCGGCCTTCAATGCCGTGGTGTTGTTCGACCTCGGCGTCTTCGCGGCAGGGGCAGTGCTCGCCGTGGGGGCCTGGACGATCACCGACACCCGTTCGTTGCCGGACACCACACCGGCCAAGCAACGTACCTACGGCGTGATCCTGCTCGCGCTGGCGGCTTTCGTGGTGTCGCGATATCTCGGCCCTATCCTCGGCGGCGCGATGCCCGCCGAATTCGCCGACGCGCGCACGTTCTTCTGGTCCATCGTGCTGCTCGACCTCGGTCTCGTGGTGCCGGCCACCATCGTCTCGGCGGTCGCCCTCTTCCGCCGGACACCGTCCGCCCCCAAGGCGCTGTACGCGGTGCTCGGCTGGTTCGTGCTGGTTCCGCCGTCCGTGGTGTCCATGGCCGCGGTCATGATGGCCCGTTCGGATCCGGCCGGCTCGGTCGGTCAGGTCGTCGTGCTGGGCGTCGTCGCGGTGGCGTTCCTCGTCTTCGCGGCGAATGTCTTCCGTCCCCTGCTCTCCCGACACCGCGTCGACGCGTGAACCGAGTGGTCCTCGTCGAAAGTTCATCGGGGTCATGCTGCTGCAGGTGTGGGCCGGTGTGATGGTCGAACGAGGCGAGATACCGGGATCGACGAGGGTGTCCTGGAGCCGTGGTACGCGATGTCCACGACGATCACCGGTTCGACCCAGCGCACGATCCCGTGCTCCTCCGCGGCCGCGGCCTCTGTTTCGAGTGGGCTGGTGCGGCGTTCGAGGCTGGCCAGCTTCTCCTTCAGCTGGCGGCGCACGGCCATCGAAAATCCGGTTCCGACATTGCCCACGTAGCGAATGACGCCCTGGTCATCGTAGGCGCCGAGGACGAGAGAACCGACCATGTTGCGCTGTACACCGCCTCCAGGGATCCAGCCGATCACCAGGGCAGAGCTTCTGGTGCGCAACAACACCTTCCGCCACGACCGGGCGCGCTTGCCGGGCTGGTACGTCGACGACACTTTCTTAAAAGCGCACCTTCCATCGACGCATTTTGCGCGGCCTCCAGAATGACAGCGCTCTCCACGCCCACCCAGTGCGGGAGGACCTGAAGGGGCAGGCCGGCGCCGTGCAACTCGTGGCCGAGGTCGGTGAGAGCGGCGCGGCGCTCCAGGTACGGGGCCGCGATCAGATTTCCACCGTCGAGCCGGAGAACGTCGAACGGAAGGTATGTCACCGGCACCTGCCGCCGCACGGCCGTGGACGGGCGCAGGGTATTCATCCGCTTCTGCAAACGCGCGAACGACGGCCGACCCTGGACGAGGGCCACGACCTCGCCGTCGAGCACGATGCGGCCGCGACCGCCGAACACGTCGGTCAACGCCTCGGCCACCTCCGGGTACGAGGAGGTGACCCCGTTGAGGTTGCGGGTCCACAACACCGGTGGCTCATCGCCGCCGACCGCAACCAAGAGACGGCAGCCGTCGTACTTCATTTCCGCGGCCCAGGCACCGTCCATTTGCTCCGGTGGTTCACCCGGGGTGGCCAACATCGGCGCGATCAGCCGCATGGGCCGATTGTGCGCCCATTTGCGCAGCTCGGGCGACCTTTACGATTCCGGAGCCCGAGAATGCGGCTCGTTCATCTCCACCCGCCGGCCTGCTCGACCACCGCCGGCATGACACCCTGTCCCATGAGAATCGCCGAACGTCGGAAGGACCCGCGCCACCCATGACCACCTGGACCCTCTGGCTCGGCGCCCTGCTGGTCGTCGGCGGCTCGGCAGCCCTGCTCAAAGACCAGGCAGTGGCGGCCCGCGCACTCTGGGTGCTCGCCGTGCTCGCCTTCGCGGCCGCGGCGTCACCCCGGGTTACCCCGTCCGAAAGCAGGGTCGCCGCCGACCGGTGGCTGACGGTCTTCGACGACTGGAACCACGGCGGCCGTGGTTCGCGGTCAGCCTCCGCGCTACCCGACTCTAGGTCTGTCTGCGCTGTTCAGAGGATGTTTCGGCACGTGTAGGACGTGGGGTGGAGAAGCTGTTTGGTCTCCTATGGCCTGCGATGGACGGCAACCCAGCCGTGCCTCGCAGGCACCGAAATTCCGCGGTGTCTCCCGACTGCATTTTCGAGGAGTCGTCATGTTGGACCTCACCTTCATCTGGACCTGCGCGGCCACGACCGTGGTGGGCGAGTTGTTCCGCCGGTTCTGGCGGCTCCGGCGGGCCCTGGCCCGCCACCGCACCGACCCCGCCCCGCATTGGCGCACCAGCGAGTTCGTGTTGCGCACAGACCACATCAGGGAGGCCACGGTGGCGGTGGTTGCGGTGGTGTCCTTCGCCGTGCGTCTGACCGTCAGGGCGGCGATCCACGCGAGCATCTAACCGGGAACACGTGACCGTGGGTGGCCGGTGGTGGGATGCATCCTCGTCACCGGCCACCGGCCGGTGCGTCCTTGGCTCGAGAAATCCCGCGTAGTTCTCTACGCCCGGCAGCGATGAACACGATGGGGGTACGCACGATCATGGTAACCGATCGATGGCTCGCTGCTGTGCCGCAGCTGCCACCGTTGACCGCGCCGGCCGCGCAGGTGGCGGAGAGGTTGGTGTTGCTGCTGCACTACGGGATCGACTGGTCCGGCAGCAATTGGGTGGCCGCCCGCCGCGGTGACTACTGGGACAATCTGCTACCCAACAGGATCCGGCTGGCCACCTACAACAGCATCAACCTGCACCAGTGATGGACCGCCTCGGTCGCCCGGCTCGGGTCGGCTCCGCGCAGCGACGAGCAGCGCTCCGCGCTGGTCATGCTGCTCACGAGCGAGCCGTGGCCGGTGCTGCAGGTGATGCAATTGAGAGGGCCGTCGGTGTAGTTGGTAATTAGGTTGCGCGCGAAACGAATTCGACCCGTTCAACGTATGCGATCGCGGGCACTGATACTCGATGTCCGACCTCATCGACTCGTCGAGGTCGACGCTCACCCGGGGTATGTCCTCCTGATCATCTAGACGGTTTTGCGGTGGCTGCCGGTCAGGCCGTTGAGATCGTCGAGGCCGGCTCGGACGTTCTGTGTGTCCGTCGGCACGAGAACACCGGTGCGCACCCAGACGTCGGACGGTCGGATAAGGCAGTTGGTGGTTGCGATCGGCACTTTGTGGCTGAGGAGGAACTCCACCACGTAGTGCAGGGTGAGGGAATCACGGGACAGGCGGCTGAGAGATGGCGTGTAGAACGGTATCTGCTCGCTGCGGGCGAGCTGAGTCGGATTCGGTAGCGAATTCGTCGAACAGTGCCTTGTTGAGATCGCGGTGTTGTAGGGGTCGTCGGTGCCATCGGTGTTCCGCCGAGATGTGACAACGCTGCTGCCGCCCTATATCTCGGGCGACAGCGGCGTTGAGGTGGGTGGGTTAGATGGCTTGTGCGGTGGGGAGGATGGTGATTTCGGTGAGGTTGACGTGCTTGGGGACGGCGGTGAGGAAGGCGACGGTTTCGGCGACGTCTTCGGATTGGAGGACGTCGATCTGGTCGATCAGGTCGGCCATGAGTTTGCTGGCGTCGGGGTCGGTGACGTGGTCGGGCAGTTCGGTGTCGACCATGCCGGGTTCGATGGTGGMGACGCGGACGTTYTTKCGGCCGAGTTCGGTGCGCAGTAGGCGGGTGAGCTGGCTGATGTAGGCCTTGGTGCCGGAGTAGACCTGGAACTTTTCGAGGACGCGGGTGGCGGCGATCGAGGAGGTGGTGATCAGGTCGGCGGGTTTGTCGTCGGCGGCGGCCTGGACGAGGGGTTCGACGAAGGCCTGGATGGTGTTCATCACGCCTTTGATGTTCAGGTCGATCTGGGTGTCCCAGTCGTCGACCTTGAGGTCGACGATTTCGGAGATCAGCTGGACGCCGGCGTTGGCGAAGACGAGGTCGACGGGGCCGAGTTCGGTGGTGATGCGGTCKGCGGYGGCTTGCAGGGCGGTGCGGTCGGTGACGTCGGTGGTGACGGCGATCGCGGTGCCGCCGGCGGCGTTGATGCGGTYGGCGGTGGTGGTGATGCGGTCGGTGCGGCGGGCGAGGAGGGCGACCTTGGCGCCGAGTTGGGCGAGTCGTTCGGCGGTGGCTTCGCCGATTCCGCTGGAGGCGCCGGTGACGACGGCGATGCGGCCGGTGAGGGGGGTTCCGGTCAGGACCTGGCTCATGGGGTGTGTCTCCTTGACGGTGGTGTTTCGAGGTGTGGTTCCTCGGGGTACGGATTCCATCATCGTCGGCGTGATCGGGGTGGGCGAACAGGCCGCG
>NZ_JBFUGT010000276.1:0-8695 GCF_056402775.1 Rhodococcus sp. P3_B8 | reverse complement strand
CGAGTATTCGAGGAGCACTTTCATCGGCCCACCACGCTCGAGGCAGCGCGTGACTTCGACATCGGGGTACTTCTCGCGCCACCCGGCGAGGCTCTCGGCGAGCCACGCCTCCTCGTGCTGGACCAGATCGGACCAGTCGGTGAAGCGACGTTCCTCCGAGTACCACGCACCGAGGGTGGAGTGCTCGGCCCAGGTGTGCACCGCGACGAGGGGAGCGCCGAAGAATGCCGCGAACTCGAACGCGTGGGCCACCGCCATGTCGCTCAGTTCGCTGCCGTCCACACCCACCACGACGGGGCGGGTTTCGCTGACCTCGTGGCCCTGGATGCCGCGCCAGACGACCACCGGACATTCGGCTCGGTTCGACACCCGCACGACATCGGAACCGGCGACCACCGATTTCATCTCACTCGTGGCCGCGGGCCCGAGAACCAGCATCCGGGCCGTCTTGGACAGTTCCACCAGCGCGTGGGCGGGCGGACCGGGGTGGGTGCTGCGCTCGACTTCCAGGTCTTGCTGCCCGTCCAGGACGATGCGCTCGGCGGCGTCGAGGAACTCATCGCCTTCGGGGTGACCGTCCGCGGAATTCGGATGCTTGGGTAACACGTGGACGAGGCGCAGCGGCTCCTCGAAGCGCCTCGCGGCGGATGCAGCCCACGCCGCCGCCTCCAGCGCGCCGTCCGATCCGTCGATGCCTGCCACGATGCCGCGTCGAATCCGTGCTGTGCTCATGGGGGTGCTCCTCACCTCCATTCCAGTTTGGTCCAGGACGGCGGCGACGCGCCAGAGGTAAATCGGTCGGCAGCCGATCGCGGCGCGATCTCGATGCGATCGACGCGGTCCGCGAGGATACTCGAGTGACCGGCGAGCGACGACAGCCAGAAGGAGAGCGACAGCCCACCATGAAGACGCGGACGAGCGGCTCGGGAGAGGGAGGCGAAGGTGACACTCCCTCGCAGTTGATAGATGCGCGAATCGAGGAGCTGGGTGATTGGCGGGGCGAGACGCTCGCCCGGATCCGTGCCCTCGTCACGCAGGCCGACCCCGACGTCGTCGAGGAGTGGAAGTGGCGAGGGGTGCCGGTATGGTCGCACGCCGGAATGATCTGCACCGGTGAGACGTACAAGAATGCGGTGAAGGTGACGTTCGCCCAGGGCGCTTCGCTGAACGACCCGTCAGGCCTCTTCAACTCCAGCCTCGAAGGCAACACTCGGCGTGCCATCGATTTCCACGAGGGCGACACGATCGACGCCGAGGCGTTCCAGGCGCTCGTCCACGCCGCCGTGGCGCTGAACATCTCCTAGCGTACGGGCCAAGGGTTTTCGGCCGCTGCGACCCGTTTCACCTGGGGTTTCCCTGTGTTTCGGTGGCGCGGTGAACCGGAGGCACGGGTGAACCGTGTGTACTGCTGAGAGGTGGTGACCGATGCCGGATGCCCAGACCGAGCTGATGCACGCCCTGTACGAGGAGCATGCCCCCGCGGTGTGGCGGTATGCCCTGCGGCTGACCGGCGACCGCGCCCGCGCCGACGACATCGTGCAGGAGGTCCTGCTGCGAGCCTGGAAGCATCCGAACGTGCTCGACCAGTCGGAGTCGTCGGCCCGGGCGTGGTTGTTCACGGTCGCCCGGAACCTCGTGTTCGACGAGCACCGCAGCGCCCGCTCCCAGCGTGAGATCGGGATGAGCTCGACACCCGAACGCGCCGCCCCGGACAGCTCGGACGGCGCACTCGACGCCTGGATGATGGGTGATGCGCTGGCCCGGCTCAGCCCCGACCATCGTGCGGTTCTCGTGCTCGGCTACTACCGGGGAATGTCGACCCACCAGATGGCCGACGAACTCGGAATACCGGAGGGAACGGTGAAATCCCGCATGCACTACGGATTGCGGGCCCTTCGATTGGCTCTGCAGGAAATGGGGGTGACCCGATGACGTTCGACGACTTCGAGTCGCACGAGGATCCCTACGTCCGCTGGGACGCCGCATATGTGCTCGGTGCGATGTCCCCGAGCGATCGGCGCGAATACGAGGCGCACCTCGCCCACTGCGCACAGTGCTCGCAGGCCCTGTCCGAACTGGCGGGCATGCCCGGGTTGCTGGCCCTGATCACACCGGAAGAGGCGTTCGGCACGCTGCCTGGGAACGCCGCGCCCGCGGATGCGGAGACCCCCCCACCACGTGTGCTGACCCAACTGGTGGGGACGGTACAGCGGCGCCGACGGCACCGGCGAGCGGCGACGGCCCTCGCGGCGGCGGCCGCCGTGATCGCCGTCGCCGTCCCGGTGGGGGTGCTGGTGACGCAGGACCGGACCCCGGCCGCCCCGGTCACGGCCATGCCCGTCCCGGACCACACCACCGAGGCGGTGTTCACCCCCGTGGTTCCGACGACGATCACCGCGAGCGCATCCGTCGCGTCGACATCCTGGGGCACCGTCGTCTTCGTCGAGTGCTCCTACGAGGACACGTGGCCCGGCGACGGTCGCTACGGCGCCGACACCGAGGGCTACGCGCTGACCGTCACCGACCGCACTGGAATCGTCACCACACTGGCCACCTGGACCGGTGAGGCCGGCACGACGGTGCGGCCCACGGCCACCACCAGCCTGCCCGTCGACGCGATCGCGAGCATCGACGTGCGATCCGACGACGACCATGAGGTACTGCTGACCGCGGCGTTGTGAGCGAGCCGCCAGGGAGTCGGGTCGGTTTTCATACCTCCTGCACGCTCCACCGTCGTGTTTCGTTCGTCACGAACGTTTCCGGAAAAATGTTCTGCCACCGGTGAACCCGACCGGTACGTGGTTCGTGTGTATATCCAGTGGGTGACCGCAGGTCGCCCCACCCGATCCACGACACGGGGGTCTGCCGATGAATCTCACGGATCAAGAGCCACGGACAACCGGTCGGAACATGCGCGTCGCCGACTACATCGTCGCGGCGCTGGCCGCAGAGGGGGTCGAACACGTCTTCGGTGTGGGAGGCGCGAACATCGAGGACCTGTACGACGCGCTGCACCGCTCCCACGACGTCGAGGGCGTCGTCGCCAAACACGAGTTCTCGGCGACGACCATGGCCGACGGGTACGCCCGGACGTCGAACCGGATCGGTGTTGTCGCGGCGACGTCGGGCGGGGGTGCGCTCAATGTGATCGCCGGTCTCGGTGAAGCATTCGCGTCGCGTGTGCCGCTTCTGGCGTTGGTCGGGCAACCGCCGACGACGCTCGAAGGGATGGGCGCATTCCAGGACACGAGTGGACTGGCGGGGTCGATCGATGCGACCCGGTTGTTCGGTGAGGTGTCCGTGTACTGCGCGCGCGTCGAGTCGCCGCTCGACCTCGAACGCCAACTCGCCGAGGCGCTGGCCGCCGCGCGACGCGGCGGGCCCGCGGTTCTCCTGTTGCCGAAGGACATTCAGCAGTCGCTCGGTGAGTTCCCGGAACCACGTCGAGCGGTCCCGACCGCACCACGCACCACCTCGGCGGAGATCGCACGGCTCGCCGAGGCCCTCCGCGACGACTACGGCCGCGTCACCGTCATCGCCGGAGACGAGGTCGCGCGAGCCGGCGCGCGAGGGGAACTCGCGGAACTCGCGCACGTGCTCGGCGCCCGGGTGGCCGTCACGCCCGACGCGAGGGACGTGCTCGATCCCGCGGCGCCCGGTCGGCTCGGGGTCACCGGCGCGATGGGGAATCCGGATGTCGTCGACGCACTGCAGGATTCCGACGTCTGCCTGCTCGTCGGCACGCGACTGCCGGTGATGGCACGCGGAGGTCTGGACGGGGCGCTCGAGAAGACGCTGGTGTACAGCGTGGGCTCGGCGAAGCCGTATCTGCATGCCCATCACGTGCCGACGCGGGATCTGCGGGCGACGCTGCGCGGGCTCGTCACCGAAATCGGGTTTGCGGCCTCGCGGGCGCCCGTCGCGCAGAGCGAGCCGACCCCGATCGACGTGCCGTCGTCCGGCACGTCGGGCCTGGGCTACACGGACGCGGTGAAGGCGCTCGCCGCGGTGATGCCAGCGGGCGCCGACGTGTTCGCCGACGCGGGAAACACGGGTGCCGCTGTGGTGCATCATCTTCCGGTTCCGAGCGGAGGCCGGTTCGTGGTGGCGCTGGGAATGGGCGGGATGGGCTACACGTTCGGCGCCGCGATCGGTTCCGCCTTCTCACGGGGCCGCCGCACGTTCGTGATCGCAGGCGACGGTGCGTTCTACGCACACGGGCTCGAGATCCACACGGCCGTCGAGTACGACGTGCCGGTCACGTTCGTTGTGTTCAACAACAACGCCCACGCGATGTGCCTGACCCGCGAGCAGGTGTACTTCGAGGGCGCATACACGTACAGCCGGTTTCGTCCCGCCCACATCGCGGCGGGAGTCGGCGCACTGTTTCCCGGCTTGCCGTCCCACACGGTCGACACGCACGCCGGCCTGGCCGACTCGCTACGCGCCACGGCCGGCTCGGCGGGGCCCGCTGTCATCGAAGTCGCCTGCGACGCCGACGAGTTGCCGCCGTTCCTGCCGTTCCTGCCCGCACGACGCCCGACCGAGAGATCCGAATCCCGAGAAGGAGCACGCAGATGACCGCTCGAGAGATCGCCCCGCTGCCCGACCTTCCCGCCGACCTGCCCGGCCTCGTCCGCATCGAGACCTCCGACCGTCAGGCGACGACACCGATCATCATGGACATGCTGAGGTCGGTGTATCCGCACGACCAGGTGTTCGGAAAGTACTGCACTGTCAACGAATACATCGACTGCCCGCCGGACGAGGTGTTCCGTTACCTCTCCCACACCCGCAGCCTCGCGGAATGGACGTACAGCCTCCGCGGATTCACCCCGGCCGGAGAACCCGGGCTGTGGCTCGCGTACGACCGCCTGGGCGACACCACCGAGATCTACACGCGCACCGTGGCACACCCGGCCGCGCTGACCGTCGACTATCACTGTGCCTGGGACCAGGGCAAACACCTGTGGATGGTGTATCTGATGCGGGTGGTGGACGCGCGCACGGTCCTGGACGTCGACGGATCCGTCGTGCTGTGGACCAACTGCCACCATCCGTTCTACAACGACAATCCCTACCCCGAGACCGCTCCCGCAGACCGGGTTCCGTGGGTGGGCGACTTCTGGGACATGTTCGCCGCCGGACACCGACTGGAGATGAGCAATCTCAAGGCGATCTGCGAATACCGGTGGGCGAACGACCTGCCCGTGACCCCGACCTGGATGAGTGAGTGAGACATGGACACCGTCAGCCTGATCGACATTGCCGGCTACCTACCCGAGAACCGGGTGGAAGCGGACTATTTCGCCCAGTTCGCCGCCTCCGACCGGCTCGCCGAGAACATCATGTTCCGGGCGCCGAAATTCCGCCACCACATCGCGAGCGACGAGAACGCCGTCGACATGGCGGAACGTGCAATCGCCCCGCTGGTCGAACGGAGCGGCGCCGAACTCGTCTCCAACGTGGACATTCTCATCACCCACACCCAGCTGCCCGACGTCCCGATCCTGGGCACCGGCGGAGAACTCGCGCGCCGGATGGGGATCACCCCGGAGTGGGTGGTGGACCTGCACAACGGCGGCTGCGCGTCGTTCGTGTACATGATCAAACTGGCACGTCAGATCATGCAGACCGGCGACGCGTCGACCGCCCTGATCTTGTCGGTGCAGAACAGCGCCGGCCAGATCTTCACGCAATCGGACGTGCGCGCGCTGGCACAGTCGGCGGTGCCCGGTGACGGCGCGGGCGCATGCCTGCTGGTGAAGTCGGAGGCCGCGCCGGTGCTCGGGCTCGAGTGCCGGACCTACCCCGAGTTCGCCGGAGACATGACGGCCGCCGTCGATCCGCCCCGCAAATACTGGGAGGCGGGCACCGGCCAACTGCACATCGGGTTCACCGAATCGAGGATCGCGAAGGTCTTCGCCCGCGGGAACCGGCTCGTCCCCGAGGTGGCGCTCGCGGTGTGCAAGCAGATCGGCATCACCCCGGACGAGATCGACACCCTGGTCACCAACCAGCCCAACCGGCTGTTTCTCCGCAACTGGCGGGACGCACTCGAGCTACCGGCGGAACGACACCCCGACACGTTCGACGAATGCGGGAACCTGTTCGGCGCCGCGATCCCCGTCACCCTCGACATCGAGAACCGGGCAGGCCGCATCCCCACCGGTTCGCTGGTGATGATGTCCGCGTTCGCGCACGCGGGCGACTTCGCCGGGGCCGGGGCGATTCGATGGGGCGCCGCCCCGGCGGGGGTGTGAGATGACGACGCCGACCATCGCGGGACCCGGTGTGAGATTCGATCTTGCGCTGAGCGAGAACCCGTTCGCCCCGTTGCCCTCCGTGCTCGACGCGCTCGACGGTGTGATGCGCCGGGCGCATCGGTATCCGGAATTCCTGCCCGAGAGGCTGATCGAGGTCATCGCGGATCACGAAGGGCTCGACGCCGAACAGGTGGTGGTGGGCGCCGGTGCCACCGGCGTCGCACTGCAGATCATGCGCTCGGTCGCCGGGCCGGGGGAGCGGATAGTGTTCACCGCCCCGACGTTCGACGGGTACCCGATCATGGCGCGCATCGCGGCACTCGACGCGGTGCCGATACCGATTCTCCCGGACGGCGGGCAGGATCTGGCCGCGATGGCGGCCGCCATCGACGATCGCACCCGGCTCGTCGTCGTCTGCCGCCCGCACAACCCCACCGGGACGCTCGTCGACACCGCCGAACTGGCGGACTTCCTCCGTCATGTTCCGGACCGGGTGGTCGTCGTCCTCGACGAGGCCTACGTGGAGTTCGTCGACCACCGACAGGTCCTGGACGTGCATCGCATCATCGCCGAACACCCGAACGTCGTGTTCCTGCGAACGTTCTCCAAGGCGTACGGACTGGCCGGGTTGCGTATCGGATTCGGCTTCGCGGATGCGGCACTGGCGCGGACGATTCGAACGCTGCAACTGCCGTTCGGGATGGGCAGCGCCGCCGTTCCCGCGGTGACGGCGTCGTACGCCGCCGAGCACGAGCTCCGTTCCCGGGTGGCTGCCATCGTCGCCGAGCGCGAGGAACTGTGGCGTACGGTGAGGGCGGCGGGAATTCCGGTCCCGCGCAGTCACGCCAACTTCCTGTACCTCCCCGGAGGGGACGTCGGTGACGCACTGGCCCGTGCCGGCATCCACGCGCGCACCTACCCCAATGGTGACGCGCGGATAGCGGTCGGGAACCCGGATGCCGGGCGTGCGGTGATCGACGCGCTCAGGCCGACAGCGCCCGGTACCGCTGCAGCTCCGTGTGGGTCTGCGAGTACCGGTCGAGCATGACGTCGAGCAGCCGGGGGTGCGGTCCGATGGTGGCCGCGTAGGTGATGCCGGGGCCGCAGGATTCCGCCGCACGGCTCACCCGATCGGTGAGCAGTCCCGGCGCCAGGAACCACGGCGCGATCACGATGCGCTCGGCACCGGCCTGCCGCAGCGTCGAGATCGCCTGCTGCACCGTCGGTTCCGCCGACGTCGCGAAACACGTCACCGCTCCCGACCATCGAGTGCCCGCGACGAGCGATCCGGCCAGCTCGCGGGTGCGGTCGTTCGCGGCCGGGTCGGACGAGCCGACCGCGGCGAGGACGATCCCGAGACCGGACTCACCGGCGGAACCGCCGGCCTCGCCGATGCGGTCACGGACGGCCTCGACCAGCCGCGCGTCGTGCCCGAGAACGTCGGCCTGCCGGACGTGCAGGTGCGGGTGGCGGAGGCGGGCGGCGTCCAGGAGCGCCGGAAGATCGACGCGTGCGTGGAACGCGCTGCCCAGCAGCATCGGCACGATCACGGCGGAGGAATGCCCCTCGGTGGCGACCGTGTCGATCACCTGGTCCACGGACGGTGCGTTGAGGTCGAGGAAGCACAGCCGGACGTCGAGGTCCGGTCGCTTGGCCCGGAGCGCCGACACGGCAGCCGCCACCACCCGCGCACTGCGGGGGTCGCGACTGCCGTGGGCGACAGCGATCAGCGGGGTCATCGCACTAGACGCGCTCGCCGAGCTCCACCGCTGCGATGGCGTCTCCGACGAGGCCGGCCGCGAGCGTGTTGCCGCCGGCCGGATCGATCAGCAGGAAGCTGCCGGTGTGGCGGTTCACGGTGTAGTCGTCCGCCACGATCGGCTCGGCGACACGCACCGAGATCTTGCCGATCTCGTT
Source organism: Rhodococcus sp. P3_B8 (assembly GCF_056402775.1). Classification (NCBI taxonomy): domain Bacteria; kingdom Bacillati; phylum Actinomycetota; class Actinomycetes; order Mycobacteriales; family Nocardiaceae; genus Rhodococcus; species Rhodococcus sp. P3_B8. Next base: position 512 of record NZ_JBFUGT010000276.1, on the reverse strand, counting down.
GAGTTCCAACGACTCCGGGCTGGGCTCCGAGGTGAGCTCCTGCTCGTTGAAACGCTCGACGAGTGTGCCGACGATGGCCTGCGTGGTGCGGGTGCCGTGCTTGAGCAGCAGGCGGGCACCGGGACGCAGTGGCTTCTCGGCCAGCCAGCACACCGTCGCGTCGAACTCGCCGAGCGGCTCCGGGGCGTCGGCGGGGGAGGCGATGACGTCGCCGCGGGAGACGTCGACGTCGTCGGCCAGCACGAGAGTGACGCTGCGGCCGGCGTGGGCGCTGTCGAGTTCGCCGTCCGCGGTGTCGATGCGGGTGACCGTGGTCCGGACACCGGACGGCAGGATCACCACCTCGTCGCCCGGAGTCACCTCACCCGCGGCGACCTGCCCGGCGTACCCGCGGTAGTCCGGGAACTCCGGGGTGCGCGGACGGATCACGTACTGGACGGGGAAACGGAGACCGACCCGGTGGGGTTCGGCGTCGACGGGCACCGACTCGAGATGCTCGATGAGCGTGGGGC
>NZ_JBFUGT010000275.1:0-8699 GCF_056402775.1 Rhodococcus sp. P3_B8 | reverse complement strand
ACATACACCCCCGGCACCGGACGCTCGTCCACCGGATCGAACACGCGGCCTGCAACGTTGGGGACCGTGCCGCGTTTCGAGTCGAACGGCAACCCCGGCACGGGAGCACCGCGGTAGCCGACCGAACGCAGTACCAACGAGGTCTCGAGATCCTCTTCGCCTCCGTCCGTCCGGGTGGACGCGATCCGTAGACCTTCGACGTGACTGTCACCGAGGATCTCGACGGGCGTCCCGTGGAACCTCAGGGTGATCTTCCGCCGACCCGGTCGAGGAGAGCGGCGTGCGTAGTCGGCCAGCGTCCGCAACTTGAACGGGGCATCGTCGGAAGCGTCRTATCCGCCGTGAACGCTCACCTCGACCTCCTGCAACGCTCCCAGCGCTATCAGCTCGGGTGTGGTGAACGCTGCATGCTCCGGCCCTCGGCGTCCGAGGACCACGACTTCTTCGATAGTGCTGCGCCGAAGTGCATCCAGGGCATGTTCGGCGATATCACCTGGGACGAGCCGGTCGGGATCGCACGCCAGGATCCGTGCCACGTCCAACGCCACATTGCCGTTTCCGATCACCACGACACGACGCCCCGACAGATCGAAGGTGCGACCCGCGGAGTCCGGATGTCCGTTGTACCAGGCGACGAATTCGCGTGCAGCAAGACTCCCCGGCAGATCTTCGCCCGGGATGCCGAGCTTGCGGTCGTCGGACGCACCACTCGCGTAGATCACCGCATGGTGATGATCGAGCAGCTCGTCGACACTGATATCCCGACCGATCTCCACACCGAGGAAGGCACGGAAACCGTTGCGGCCGGCAGTACGGGAGAAGACCCGCTCGACGGCCTTCGTGGTCTGGTGATCCGGAGCCACCCCGAACCGGACGAGCCCACCGGCGACCGGGAGCCGCTCGAACATGGAGACATCGACGTCGACGTCGCGCCGAGTCAACAACTCCTCGGCTGCATAGAAGGCGGAGGGACCTGAACCGACAATCGCCACCTTCAGCGGACCGGGCCGGGGCGCCGCGACGACAGATGCGGTCGGCACCTCGCTCGGGCCGGACACGGTCGGGTTGCCCAGGAAGTACGCGGCATTGAGGTCCTTGTAGATCTCGGCATCCGGGGTGAGGTCGCTGTCGGGAACGATCGCGTCGACCGGACACACGTCGGCGCAGGCCCCGCAGTCGATGCAAGCGGCCGGATCGATGTACAGCATCTCGGTGCGCTGGTACTGCGCTTCATCGGGAGTCGGGTGAATGCAGTTCACCGGACACACCGCGACACACGTCGCGTCGTTGCAGCAGGCTTGGGTAACTACGTAGGTCATGGGCACTCCGGTTGATCGTATGGTTCCGAACTCCGCTCCGGTGGGAGGAAGCGGTCGCCGTAACGGCCTGCAAGCTCGCGGGCACGAGCGGTGAACCCGTTCTCGCCACCCGGATAGGAACGCCTGAACGACAGAACCCCACCCGTGTGCGCGGGGAACCCGATGCCGAGAACAGATCCTTTGTCGGCGTCGGTCTCGGATCCGACGACACCTTCGCCGAGACAACGCAGCGCTTCGAGGACCTCGACGAACAACAACCGGTCGCGCATATCGCTGCACGGAATACGCCGTGCGGGCCCGAACACCTCACGAAGGACGGGCCACAATCCCAAACGCGTACCGTCCGAGTCGTACTCGTAGAAGCCCTGACCGTCCGACCTGCCCCCGCGACCGCATTCGTCGATCATTCGGTCGCGGACGCTGTCCGCTTCGCTCCCCCGCCACGTCCCGCCGGCCGCCTCGACGGCCAGACGGTTCTCGCGCTGCACCGCGCGGTTGAGCGTCAACGTGATCTCGTCGAGCAAGCGGAGCGGCGGCACCGGATAGCCGGCGGCGGTCGCTGCGCGCTCGACAAGGCCCGGATCGATTCCCTCCCCGACCGCGACCAATGCCTCGTCGAGATAGCGCTCCATCACACGGCTGGTGAAGAACCCCCGACTATCACCCACCACGATCGGTACCTTCCCGAGCATCCGCGCGAACGCCAGTGACGCCGCGACGGTGGCCTGCGATGTACCCGATCCGACGATCGTCTCCACCAACGACATCCGGTCGGCGGGCGAGAAGAAGTGCATCCCGAGGAAGCACTGCGGGCGTTGTAGCTTTGAGGAGAGAATGGCGATCGGCAGGGTCGACGTCGTCGACGCAAGCACCGTAGGAGCCTCGGTGACTGCCTCGACCATCTGCAGCACCTGTTGTTTGACGGCGACGTTCTCTGCGACCGCCTCGATCACCAGCGCGGACGCCCACAGATCCGTGACGCACTCGGTGGGCGTGATGCGCCCGAGCAAGGCCTGCGACATCCGTCTGTTCGAGGTCCCCGCATTTCGCGCATGAGCTTCCCGCCGGTCGGCGTACGACTTGCCTCGGCGCGCATTCTCAAGAGTTCGCGCCCACAGCACGACGTCGGCTCCGGCCCGCGCGCAGGTGTAGGCGATGGCCGCACCCATCATCCCGGCGCCGACGACGCCGATCGTGGTGCCCGCCAGGCTCTCGGACCTCTCACTCGACACCGCAGACCCGATCCGTGCTCGTACGGTCCTGACCGACGTGTCAGTGTGCATCGGCAGGTACCTCCCGTTCGATAGCAACCGGCAGCCCGATCGTCGCCGGGATCACGTCGCCGAGTGAATCGGATCACATCGACCGCAGTGGGCAATAATCTAATCCCAGTAGATTCTCAGCGCAAGACCCGATTCCTGCCGCAACCTCGGCGCCGGGGTTTACAGGTAAAACTACGTCAGTTAGATTTAGAGGCGTTGATCCGCAGCACACACGTTCGCAAGCCGGTGACCACACGGTAGCCGGGCGCGTCCACGAGACTGGAGGAGATGCAATGACCGAGGTCGGAGCACCCCGCGAGCAACGCATTCGCCGGGCCCTGGATCACCTGCGCAACGACACGACGGACGAGTTCGACCACATCACCTGGTTTCAGCCGGAGGAATTCACCGATCCGGCCATAGCCAAGCGAGAGCGTGACCTCATCTTCGGACGGGTTCCCTCGATCGTCGCGCATGGTTCCGAGATCCCCCGCTCCGGCGACTTCTTCACCCTGCAGATGCCGCGGAACAACATCATTGTCGTCCGCCAGCGCGACGGTGGCGTCAAGACATTCGTCAACCTGTGCCGGCATCGGGGCGCCCTCCTCGAGAAGGAGGAGAAKGGCCGCTGCCGCCTGTTCTCCTGCCCGTACCACCGGTGGTCGTACGACACGGACGGCACCCTGCGGACGATCACCCGTGACAACACCTTCGGGGAAACCGACACCACGAGCAWGGGCCTCGTCGAACTGCCGACCGAGGAGCGCCACGGTTTCATCTGGGTCGTCGACGAGGCGAACGCCGAGATCGACGTGGCCGGCTGGCTCGGGAAAGAGATGGATGCAATTCTGTCCGGGTACGACCTCGATTCCAAGATCGCCGTCCAGTCCGAGGGATTCGACGAGCCGGTCAACTGGAAGATCATGCAGGACGCCTTTCTCGACGGGTACCACATCCAGTACGCCCACCCCAACACTGCCGCCAAGCACATCCACACCAACGTGATGGCGTTCGAGGACTTCGGCAGGCACTGCCGCTTCATCGCCCCGCGTAAGTCGATCGATCGGTGGATCGAGGAAGACCCCGGCGACCGAAGCCTGGCCAAGGACATCACGGAAACCCACTTCCTGCTTCCCAACAGCACCCTGCTGCGGCAGCCGGATCACTTCCAGCTCCTCACCTTCCGGCCCCACCCCACCGATCCGCAGCGCTGCCGCATGGAGATGCGTCTGATCGTGCCACCAGTGGCGGACACCGAGATGACCGAGGAGAAGTGGACTCGCCTGTGGAACAAGAACTGGGAGATTCTGCTCGCAGTTCTTCATGCCGAGGACTTCCCACTCCTGCGGGACTCCCAGCACGGTATGACGAGCGCGAACGCCGGACGGATGGTGCTGGGCCAGAACGAGGTTGCCAACCAGGTGTTCCGGCGTGAGACCCAGAAACTGCTGGCAACGAACTGACAAACACACGATGTGCAGGTCGCCTGACGGGCGTCCCGCATCAGGAGGAAAAACATGCAGAGCGATCTCTTCGACCGGGACCACGAGTTGTTCCGCGAATCCGTCCGTGGATTCATCGACAAGCACGTGGTTCCCCAACTCGAGAAATGGGATGCGGATCGCCTGATCGATCGTGAGACCTGGCTGGCGGCGGGCCGCCAGGGCCTGCTCGGACTACCCGTCCCCGAGGCGTACGGCGGGCCCGGTGAACTCGACTACCGCTTCCGGTTCGTGATCCAGCAGGAAATCGCCCGAGTCGGCGCATCGGCTCTGCAGTCCGGGTTCTCCACGAACGACGACATCGTCCTCAACTACCTTCTCCGTCACGCCGACGAAGACCAGCGCCGACGGTGGTTGCCGGGATTCGTCACCGGTGAAACCATCGGTGCGATCGCCATGAGTGAGCCTGCCGCGGGCAGCGACCTGCGTGCCATCCAGACCACTGCCGTCGCCGACGGCGACACCTGGGTGATCAACGGGTCCAAAACCTTCATCACCAGCGGCATCCTCGCCGACATTGTGATCGTATTCGCGAAGACAGATCCCTCTGCCGGCTCCCGCGGCTTCAGCCTCTTCGTCGTCGAGGACGGAACGCCGGGATTCAGCCGAGGCCGCAAACTGGACAAGCTCGGTCTGCACGCGCAGGACACGGCCGAGTTGTTCTTCGAGGACGTACGTATCCCGAAGGAGAATCTGCTCGGTGAGGTGGGCTCCGGCTTCGCGTATCTGATGCAGAGTCTTCCCCTCGAACGACTCGGCATCGGCATCGCCGCACAGGTCTCGGCCGAGGCAGTTCTCGGCTGGACGCTCGACTACGTCAAGGAACGCACCGCCTTCGGCAAGCGTATCGGCGATTTCCAGGGCATGGGCTTCTCACTCGCCGAACTTCAGACGGCCGTCGAGGTGTCGCGTGCGTACGTCGATCGGTGCGTGCGTGAACACAACGCCGGCACCCTCACCGCCGTCGACGCCGCGAAGGCCAAGCTCTGGGCTACCGAACTGCAAGGCCGGGTGATCGATGCCGGCGTCCAATTCCACGGCGGCTACGGCTACATGATGGAGTACCCCGTCGCGAAGGCGTACATCGACGCTCGAATCCAACGGATCTACGGCGGTACCAACGAGATCATGAAGGAAATCATCCATCGCGATCTGATGAAGGCCTGATCGAATCCGGGCAGGCGAAACGGGTGCGGCTGACTATTCTCGGCCGCACCCGATTCGCCGCTCTCGCCCTTGTCGCCCGTCGAGAACCTAGACTCCTTAGATAAGTAGCCGATTGCCCGCAGTCGCGGAAGAGGAGTGGGACGAGATGGGTGTAGTCGCGCGCGGGGTGGCAGTGTGCAGTCTCCTGGCTGTACGCCAACTGGGCGATGTACTCACCACAGCTGAAAGCGGACGGCTATTGCATCTTCGGCCTGAACTACGGTGAACCAAACACCGGACCGTTCAATCAGACCGGGGACATGCGCGTGTCCGCGCAACAGTTCGGTAACTACGTCGAGGAAGTTCTCGCCGCCACCGGCGCGGACAGGATCGACATCGTCGGGCATTCGCAGGGCAGGCTCGTGCAATCTCCTCGCCTGACACCCCCAGGCCAAAGATCTCGTCGGACGCGCGATTCCCGCGGTCGACGGCGGCACCGCAGGTTCGGCGTTTGTCTTAGAAACCGGCGTCGACGGAATGACCCGGCCGGAAGTCGAATACGCCACTGTCACTTCCCGGTCCGATCTTGTCGTGCAACTGAGCGAGTCTCAGCTACCACCCGGACCGAACGTCTCCCACGTCGTGGTCCAAGATTCCTGCGCCGAGAACCTGACCAATCACGGGACCATGGTCTATGACGACATCACTCTGCGTATCGTCCGGAATCTCCTGGAGCCGGCGGCGGCCGTCGCGCCCAGCTGTCATGCGTTGCGCCACTGCCCTGAACGTCAATTCTTCCCCGAGGGGATCCCATGGCCCGGATCACCTCGACGTTGATGCCGGTGAGCTGTGACTGGTTGCTGAGGGGGTCGTAACCGTCCGTGCCGGTGGGCGCGAGCCGGTTGACGTTCACACCCGGGTTGCGCCTCGCCACGTCCAGCCCTCGGGCCGTGCCCTGCCCCCAGCCGTGCGTCATCGCCACGACACCCGGCCGGAGGGTGTCGTCGCAGACCAGAACCGCCTCGATTTCGCCGTGACGGTTGCGCACAGTGACGTCGTCGCCCTCTACGAGGCCCCGGCACCGCGCGTCGTCCGGGTTCATCCACAACGGATTGCTCTGATGGACAACCTGTTTGAACACCGGAAGGTTGTGCAGCCAGCTGTTGACCATGTAGTGGGTGCGCCGGGTGATCAGCTTGAGTTGGTCGGCGGGTTCCGCGGCCAGCTCCTCGAGAATTCGTTCGGCGGTGTCGTACGAGCGCTGAAACAGTGCGGGGCAGCAGTCGATCAGTCCGTCGTCGTGCTGGACCGCGATACTGAACACGTGCGCGGGATCGGCCTCCGGCAGCACCGCGGTCTGGCAGGGCATCGTCGCGAGAAGGTCGATACTCAGACCCGAGTCCCGCATCATCGCGTCGACCGCGGCGAACGGATTCGGGTCCGGGTCGTCCAGCAGGGTCGGGACGCCCATCTCTTGTTGGATGCGGGACAGAATCCACCAGTCGTCGCGGCGCTCCCCCTTCGCCGGCACGACGGCGGGCGTGTACTGCACATAGGGCTCCATCGCGACGCCCATCGTGTTGAGGAAGTTGATGTCCTCCCGTTCCAGCCAGTCCGTCGCGGGCAGTACATAGTCCGCCATCTCGCCGGTGACCGTGCGATACAGATCGACGGTCACGATCAGGTCCAACTGCTCGAACGCACGGCGCAGGCGGCCGTCCCCGCCGACCGACAGCAGCGGGTTGCCCGACACCACGATCAGTGCGCGGATCGGGTCGTCGGGGTTCTCGATGAACTCCGGGAGGAGCGCGGCGGGCAGGTCCCCGCTGACGGTGCGCATCTCACCGAAGGGACCGTCGTAAAAGGGGTCCTCCCGCTTGCGCTTCGAGCCCTGCACGACATCGGCGACACCGCGGGAGTAGATATTGCCGCCGCGTCTGCCGAGGTTGCCGGAGAACAGGCTCACCATGGTGAGCATCCAATAGGCCAGGGTGCCCTGCCGGCCCTGGTTCACGCCGGTCGCCATGTAGATGCTCGCGCTCGGCGCCGCGCAGAAGTCGGTGGCGACCTGCCGGATCGTGTCGGCGTCGATACCGGTGACCGCGGCGATCCGGTCGACGGGATACTGCCGGACGAAGTCGAGCAGTTCGTCGACGCGTCGCGCGTGACGTTCCACGACGTCCCGGTCGTACCCGATCCGGAACACGATCTCGTGCAGAACTCCGGCGAGGAAGTAGAAGTCGGTATCCGGCTTGATCAGCAGCACCTCACCGGTCTCCGGTGACGACGACTCGATGCGGCGCGGATTGACGAACAGCACGGTTCCGCCGCGCTTGTTCACAGCGCGGATCTTGGCCATCGGATCCGAGATGTGGATCAGCGTCATGTGCGAGACCTGCGGGTTGCTGCCGAGGCACAGGAAGTAGTCCGTGTGYAGCAGGTCGGGAATCGGATGCGCCATCGACGCGCCGTAGATCGCCTCACTCGCCGCATATTTGGCCGATGTGTCCTGCGTTCCCGCACTAAAGCGCATCCGGGTGTCGAAGCCGCGGGCGAGCGTGGCGGCGTTCGCGTAATAGGCTCCGTTGAACGCCGACGGGTTGCCCTGATAGACGGCGAGGGCGTTGCGGCCGTACTTCTTCCGTATTTCCTGGAGCCTGCCGGCGATCTCGCGCGCCGCGACATCCCAGTCGACGGGTTCGAAGTCGCCGCGTTCTTCGCTCCGCGGATTGGTCCTCTTCAGCGGCCGGTCGAGCCGGTCCGGATCGGAGTGGACCTGCAGGTAGTGCACGCCCTTGTGGCAGGAGAACCCTTGGTGCACGGGATGATCCCGGTCCGGCTGCAACCGGACCACCTCGCCGTCCCGGACGTCGGCGAGCAGGCCGCATCCCGGTTCGCAGATGCGGCAGAACGTGTGCAGTTGGGTCGTGTCCTTCGGGGTCATCGGACTGCCACTCCCGCGACGACAGCCGCCTGCCCGGCGTCGACGATCTTGATGCGGGGCCTGCCTGCCTCGCGGCCGCGCTCGCGCTCGAAGCGGTCGATCGCGCGCCAGTCCGCACCGCCGAGCGCGTCGGGTCGGCGTTCGCGCACCAGCGCCGCCAGGTCTGCGGAGGTCCCGGTCGGGGCGGGGAGCAGTCCGGCACGGTGATCGGCGAGGAGGGCCTCGACGGTCTCCGCCGCGCAGTAGCGATTGGTGCCGATCACCCCGGTCGCGCCGCGCTTGATCCAGCCAGCCACGTAGTGGCCGGCCACGGCCTGCCCTGTGTCGGGCAGCGTGACGCGGCCCGACACATTCGCGACGGTTCCGGCGGCCTCGTCGAACGGGAGGCCGGCGATCGGCAGTCCGCGGTACCCGACCGCCCGCAGTACCAGACCACACTCGATCCGGTCCTCGGTGCCTGCGTCGGTGCCGGTCACGATCAGGGCGGCGGTACGCCCGTCCCCTACCACCTCCTGCGGAGTGGTGC
>NZ_JBFUGT010000274.1:0-8778 GCF_056402775.1 Rhodococcus sp. P3_B8 | reverse complement strand
CAAGATCGCGGCGGGAACTCCGATCGGCGAGGTCCTCGAGGCCGCGTCGGCGTAGGCGGCCGGGCGGGGGCGCGATAGATTCTCCGGGTGATTGTTGCGCTCATCGACTCGGGTCTCGGCATGCTGCCGACGTCGGCGTGGCTGCGCAAGTTGCGACCCGACCTGGATCTGATCCTCGCTCTGGATCCGGACGGGGCTCCGTGGGGTCCCAAGCCGGAGCAGTGGGTGATCGACCGCGTTCTCGCGACCGCGCAGCGCTGCCTCGACCGCGGAGCCGAGGTGATCGTGCTGCCGTGCAACACGGCGAGCGTCACCGCGCTCGACCACGTCCGGGAGTTCGTCGGACCGGCAGTTCCTGTCGTCGGCACGGTTCCGGCGATCAAACCGGCGGCTGCCGCGTGTGAGTCGGTGGCCGTCTGGGCGACCGCGGCAACGACGGCGAGCCGGTATCAGGCGGATCTGATCGCGAAGTTCGGGAACGGCAGTTCCGTCGTGGGTGTCGCGTGCCACGGCCTCGCCGAGGCGATCGACCGCGGCGAGCGGGACGCGGCCTTCGCTGCGATCGCCTCGGCCGTGGAGCGCACACCCGACGATGTGGGCGGGGTGGTGCTGGGCTGCACCCACTATCCGTTGATGGCCGACGAGATCGCGGCGCAGCTCCCCGCCGGGGTGCGGTTGTTCGACAGCGCCGAGGCGGTGGCGACGCAGACTCTCCGTCGCATCGATGCGTTGAACCGCCCGAGCGCGGGGGAGGGCACCGTCGAGGTCTTCCTCAGCGGCAGGCCCGGGCGGCTGCCCGCGAGCGCCGAGGCGTTCCCCGCCGGTCAGCTGTTGGCGGCGGGGCGTTCTCAGCCGAGCTGAACCATCCCGGCGGCCACGACGCGTGCGACGTTGCCGAGTTCCTCGCCGTGCCGTCGCGGCAGGTCGTCGAGGTCGTGGAGGCGGTCGTTGCCGGCCACGGAGAACATCGCGGCCACCCACGCCGTCGCGCAGGCCCGGAGAGTTCCGGGTTGCACGGGGTAGGGCGAACTGGCCTGCAGGAGACGCTCGGTGATGTCGCTGAGGTAGTCGCGGAACCGTCGCAGGTGCGCACGGACGTCCGGGTGGGTCTCGGCCTCGCGCCAGATGATCACGCGCATCACCGATGAGTGGTGGTCGCGCAGATTCAGCGCGTTGTCGAGGTTGACGAGGCTGGCGGCGGGGTCACCCGGGGTCACCAGGGGGCCCACGTCGCCGAAGGGTTCGGTCGGCAGCCTTTCGGACAGCAGCGCCAGAAGGATGTCGGTCTTGGAGGGGAAGTAGTAGAACACCAGTCCTTTCGGGACGTGCGCGGCAGCGGCGATCGATGCGGTGGACGTGGCATCGAATCCGTGTACGGCGATGAKGGATTCGGCAGCGTCGAGAATCAGTTCCCGGGCGTCGCCGTCGATCTTCGCGCTGCGCCGCCGCCGGCCTTTCCGCGGTTGGGGGCCACCGGGCTTACCGAGATGGGGTGTTGGCATGGGCCTTTCCGGACGTGAACGGCGGGGCACAGGCCGTAAGCCTGTGCCCCGCCCCAATCGATGTTCTCGGTGCTGTGGTCGACGGATCAGTGATGTGTCGCCAGCCCTCCGTGTCCGTGCATCCGGGAACTCATCATCGGCAACCCGGTGACAGCCACGACGACTGCCAGGACACCGACGACCCATGCGGTCCACGACGCGCCCGTGAATGCGTCGAAGTTCATCACCCACGGGGAGAGGAACAACAGCACTCCGAAGACGGCCATCGCGTACTCGGCCACAGTCATCTCCGGGCGGCTCATATGGACGAGACCGGAGAGGGCCACGAGTACACCGAGCACGATGAGTGACCACATCGCGGCGTTGTTGGTGTCGAGCCACAACGGCGAGAGCGCCGCGAAGGCTCCGATCACGATCGCCACCACATCTTGCATACGACTCCACGATCTCATGTCCAGCCTCCTCGAAAATGGATTGTGTCCACCTCGAGTACACGCCTGATTGACCGACCGATCAATACCTGGATCATTGCAGTCGGATAACGCAAACCGCAGGTCAGAGTATGTTTCGTGATCTTCGCCCCCACTGTCGCGGCGACTGTCGGTCACCTGTGGGACAGTGCCTTCGTGACTTCCACCGCGGACGACGTGAAGCGCGCACTCGACGAGTTGTCGGACGAGGCCGACGCCGTCAATCTGGCACGGTTCTTCAAGACCGGTCCGGGGGAATACGGGGAGGGCGACGTCTTCATCGGTGTGCGGGTTCCCGGGACGCGCAGCGTGGTTCGTGCTCACGCCGATCTGGACCTTCCGGAGGTGACGGTGCTCCTCGACAGTCCGGTGCACGAGCATCGACTGGCGGGGCTGCTGGTGCTCGCGACGCAGTTCGACCGGGCGGCGAAGGCAGGCGACGACGCCCTGCGCGAGAAGATCGCGTCCTTCTACCTCGACCTGGTGCTGCGGGGGCGGGTGAACAACTGGGATCTGGTGGATTCGTCCGCCGACCGGATCCTGGGCGCGTGGCTGTACGACCGGCCGCGGGACCCGGTGTTCGCGCTGGCCGCGGACGACGACCTCTGGCGGCGCCGCGTGGCGCTGCTCACTACGTTCGGTTTCATCCGCCGGGGTGACGCCTCCACGACGCTGGAGGTTGCAGAGCGTGTTCTCGGTGATCGCCGCGACCTCACGCAGAAGGCGACGGGCTGGATGCTGCGCGAGGTCGGTAAGCGGGTCGACCGCGACCTGCTCACCGGTTTCCTCGACCCGACACGCCGCGGCGATGGGCCGCACCGCGCTGACGTACGCGTGCGAGCATCTGACCGCCGAGGAGCGCGCGGGCTACCGCGCGATGCGGTGACGGGATACCCGCTACATTCGGTGGCATGACTGCTCCCGCGCCCACTCGCCGCCGCCGACGTGCCGGGGTGATTCTCGGCGCCGTCGTCGCTGCGATGGTCGTCGTCGCGGGAGGCGTGTTGTGGCTGGCGCCGGACCGCTACCTGCCCTGGGACACCGCGGAATTCCCGGCCGTCGACACGACCGCGTTGTCGCCGCAGCAGGCACGGATCGTCGGGTTGCTCGAGGCCGAACACGACAGGCAGCGGCCGGGCACGTTCTACTCCGAAGGGGTCGAAGAGCCCTGGTGCGCGGACTTCGTCAGCTGGATCATGCGGGAAGCCGGCCGGCCACTGTCGAATCCGAATTCCGGGCACTGGCGGATTCCCGGGGTCTACACGTTGCAGGAGTACTACGAATCGCAGTCGCGGTTCGAGGAGGTCGGTGGCGGATATCGCCCGACCGTCGGGGACGTGGTGCTCTACGACAACAGCAGCTGGGTCGGCCAGCACACCAACGTCGTCGTCGCCGTCGACGGGGACACCGCTACGACGGTCGGCGGCAACGAGTTCGGCCGTATCCGCGTCCACACAGTGGACTGGTCGAGCGACTCCGCCGTCGTCGGCTTCGGCCGGCTCGGGTGAGCGGAGTCAGAATTCGATCTTGAGGTGATCGGTGACCGGACGGGCTTGGCAGCCCAGGATGTAACCGCTCTCGATGTCCTCGGGGTCGAGGATTTCGCTGTTCTCCATCTCGACCTTGCCTTCGAGCACGGTGCACGCACAGGACCCGCACTCGCCCTCCTGGCAGGAGTAGGGGACGTCGATTCCCTTGGCCAGCATGATGTCGACGAGGGTCTGTTTGCGGGGCCAGCTGAGGTTGTGGATCTCGCCGTCGAGCTCGACTTCCACGGTGGCGGCGTCGGCGGCCTCGTCCTCGGTGACCTCCACGACGTCGGCGTCACGGAACGGGTCGCCGGCCAGCGAGTTGAACACTTCGGCGTGCACCTGGCTGCGCGGCATCCCGGCGTCGGCGAGGGCCTTGTGGATGGTGTCCATGAACGGCGCCGGTCCGCACATGAACGCTTCGTGCCTGAGGTAGGGCGCGACGGCGGAGGCGAGCTGATCGACGCTCGGCAGTCCCTGGACCGTCTCGAGCCAGTGGATGGACACGAGCCGTGACGGGTACCGGCTCGCGAGTGTGCGGAGTTCCTCGGCGAAGATGACCGACTTCTCGTCGCGGTTGGCGTAGAAGAGAACGACCTTGCCGGAACCCTCGGTGAGCGCGGACTTGAGGATCGAGATCACCGGGGTGATGCCGCTGCCTGCCGCGAACAGCAGGAAGTCGTGGTCCAGTGACTTGGGGGTGAACACACCCGACGGGGGGAGGACCTCGAGGGTGTCGCCGACGGCGACGTTGTCGCAGAGCCAGTTGGACCCGTAGCCCTCGGCGGTCCGCTTGACGGTCACCTTGGGGGCGTCGTCGGTGAACGGTGAGCTGGCCAGCGAGTAGCACCGGGCGACCGATCCCGTGCGGTCGCTGGGGATGCGCAGGGTGAGGAACTGGCCCGGCTTGTAGGCGAACTTGTCGGCGAGGTCTGCCGGAACGTCGAAGACCAGTGACAGGGAGTCGGGGGTTTCCTCGACCACGCCCGACACGGTGAGCACCACCGATCGTGAGCTGTGCGGCACCTCGACAGTCGTCATCGTGTGTGCAGTCCTTCCGTACTCCGCAGCGCCGGAACGCTCGCTTGCCTGCTCCAAATATAGAACAGGTTCTAGTTTTTGCCTAGCGGGTGGACTCCGCATGAAGGGGACAGCCTATCGAGTGCCGCCCCCTCCGGCTCGGCCCGGCCGTACCTGCCCGTTCGGGCAGTTTGTGCGCCGCGGTCGGACGGTTCGGCCCCGCAGGCCTGTAACCGGGGCCCGAACTAGGTCACAGTGGGTTCCAGGTGAGACGCCGATCACATCAATTGCGTCCCCTTCCACAACGCTTCAGATCCGACATCGACTAATCGAGGAGACGGCCATGGCCATCGAGCTCAACCAGATCTGGGACTTCCCCATCAAGGAATTCCACCCGTTCCCGCGGGCACTGATGGGAGTGGGCGCCCACGACATCATCGGCGTCGAGGCGAAGAACCTCGGATTCAAGCGGACCCTGCTCATGACCACGGGCCTGCGCGGCTCGGGCATCATCGAGGAACTGGTCGGCAAGATCGAGTACCAGGGCGTCGAGGTCGTGCTCTACGACAAGGTCGAGTCCAACCCCAAGGACTACAACGTCATGGAGGCAGCCGCGCTCTACCAGAAGGAGAAGTGCGACTCGATCATCTCCGTCGGCGGCGGCTCGAGCCACGACGCAGCCAAGGGCGCCCGTGTGGTGGTCGCGCACGACGGCCGCAACATCAACGAGTTCGAGGGATTCGCGAAGTCCACCAACAAGGAGAACCCGCCCCACATCGCCGTATCCACCACGGCCGGTACGGGTTCGGAGACGTCGTGGGCGTACGTCATCACCGACACGTCGGACATGAACAACCCGCACAAGTGGGTGGGATTCGACGAGGCGACCATCGTGACCCTCGCCATCGACGACCCGCTGCTGTACTACACCTRCCCCCAGCACTTCACGGCGTACTGCGGATTCGACGTCCTCGCGCACGGCAGTGAGCCGTACGTGTCGCGTCTCGACTTCGCGCCGTCGCTCGGCAACGCGCTGTACTCGGTGGAACTGGTCGCGAAGAACCTGCGGGAGGCCGTGTTCGAGCCGCGCAACCTGAAGGCCCGCGAGGGAATGATGAACGCGCAGTACATCGCCGGCCAGGCATTCAACTCCGGTGGCCTCGGCATCGTGCACTCCATCTCGCACGCGGTCAGCGCATTCTTCGACAGCCACCACGGCCTGAACAACGCCATCGCCCTGCCCCGCGTCTGGGAGTACAACCTGCCGTCGCGGTACGAGCGCTACGCCCAGCTGGCCGGAGCGCTGGGGGTCGACACCCGCAACCTCACCACGGTGCAGGCCGCGGACGCGGCGGTCGAGGCGGCCATCCGCCTGGCGAAGGACGTCGGCATTCCGGACAACTTCGGTCAGGTGCGCACCGACTCGTACGACAAGAACCAGATGAACACCAAGAAGTACGAGGGTCGCGGTGACACCATCCGGGGCGACGAGAAGACCGTGCGGGCCATCTCCGAGCACATCCAGGGCGACTGGTGCACACCGGGCAACCCGCGCGAGGTGACGGTCGAGTCGATGCTCCCCGTGGTCGATCACGCGATCAACAGCGCGTACTGACCGACCCACCGAAACTCGCGTCCGGGGCGGGAGCCACACCCCAGCCCGGCCCCGCTCCGGATGCGTTCCCACCACCACACCGCTGACGAAGGACGGACGCCCCGATCATGACTGCACCGCACACAGCCCCCGAACCGGTGGACATCCGCTTCGCCGACGGCGCGGAACTGAAGGAAGCGTTGCGCGAGGTCGACTACATCGCCGACGACGAGTTCGCGGTGGTCGTCCACCTGGCGACCGCCCTCGAACGTCCGCTGTTGCTGGAGGGGCCTGCCGGTGTCGGCAAGACGGAGCTGGCGAAGTCGCTGGCCGAGGCCTCGGGGCGGAAGCTCGTTC
This sequence comes from Rhodococcus sp. P3_B8, assembly GCF_056402775.1. Taxonomy (NCBI): domain Bacteria; kingdom Bacillati; phylum Actinomycetota; class Actinomycetes; order Mycobacteriales; family Nocardiaceae; genus Rhodococcus; species Rhodococcus sp. P3_B8. Next base: position 2,306 of record NZ_JBFUGT010000274.1, on the reverse strand, counting down.
GGCTGCAGTGCTACGAAGGTCTCGACGACAACCGGGCCCTGTACGAGTGGGACTACGCGAAACAGCTTCTGCACGTGCAGATGTTGCGCGACCGCATCGGCGAGAAGATGGCCGCGTTCGACGACGTCGCCGAGGCGTCGCAGTTCCTGGCTGCGCAGGATTTCGGGTTGTACTCCGAGAAGTTCCTGTCGGTCCGTCCGCTGCTCGAGGCGATCCTGTCGCCGGAACCGGTGGTGCTGCTCGTCGACGAGGTGGACCGCACCGAGGAGTCGATGGAGGCGTTGCTCCTCGAAGTTCTCGCGGAGGGGCAGGTCACCATCCCCGAAGTGGGGACGTTCACCGCGCGGTCGGCGCCGTGGGTGATCCTGACGTCCAACGACACTCGCGAACTGTCACCCGCACTCAAGCGTCGGTGCCTGCACTACCACCTCGGCTACCCGACACCGCAGCGTGAGCGCGACATCGTGACGGCCAAGGCCCCCGAGGTCGAGGAGGCCGTCGCGGCGGACGTGGTGGATCTGGCTCGCACGTTGCGGCAGTTGCCGCTCCGCAAGAGTCCGTCCATCGCGGAGGTCATCGACGCGGCCCGTGCGGCGGTGGTCCTGAAATCGACGGGGGTGGCCGTGAGTTCGCAGGCCGCGGTCCGCGACATCCTGCTCACCGCCCTGCTCAAATACACCAGCGACGTCGAACTGGTCCGCACCCGGCTCTCCGGCGAACAGCCGTTCCCGGCGGACGACGGCGGAACCGCTCCGGCCGGGCCTGTGGAGCGGGTGACGGTCGCATCGCGGCCGGCCAACACCACCACCGCGGTGTTCCGCGGGCACGGCGGTCGCGACCGCGGCGGCATCGGCGCGGGTCGGCAGGGCAGGCGCTGACGATGCTCCGCCGGCAGCCCGACCCCTCCCCGTCCCTTCCCGCGCAACTCCTCGACGTGCTCGCGGCGACCTTCGGAAAGATGTTGCGCCGCTACGGCGTCGCCGCGTCCCCGGCCGAGGTCATCGAGGTCCGCCGGGTGTTCGGCTTGATCGGCGGCCGCGACCTGCCCACGCTGAGGGCGTCGCTGCGTGCGGTGTGCGCGAAGTACACGTACGAGCAGGCGGGTTTCGACCGCGCCTTCGACGTGTTCTTCGCATCGGTCGCCGTCGCGGCACCCGACGACGCGCGTGCACCGTCCCGGACCGAGTTCGCGGAGGGCCTGCCCACCGCGCTGGAGGTCGCGGACAACGCGGAGACGGCGCGGTACGCCGAATACAACGAGCGTGCCGCCGAAGTGGGCGACCACTTCGACACCCCCGAGGCGCAGAAGGGTTTCAACCCCCACAAGGACGACGACGATGTCAGCATGACGTCGAGCGACGCGGATCTGTCCGTCGATTCGGAAGCCGAATCCGGACGACGCGGTGTCACCTACACGGTGGAGGTCGAGCGGGCGGCGAGCACCGCCGTCGGTGACCTGGCGTCGTCGACGAGCGGTGCCGTCGTCGGATCGTTGTCCTGGGACGACCCGGAATCGATCCTCGCGTGGCTCGACGCCTACGACCCGAGCACGGTCTACGCCGATTCCGATGGGGCCGAACCACTCACCGCGGCCCAGTTGAACCGGCTGGCGGAGGCGGTCGAGGCCTTCGTCGGCGCGCTGGCGGACGCCCGGGACCTGACCGCCGGACCCGAAAAAGGACCGAAGACCACGAGCGGCACGGTGGCGGCCACGACCCGCGCCGAAGTGAATCAGGCGTGCTACGAGGTGCTTCGGCGGATGCGCGGGCCTTCGCGCCCCCGGCCGCGCGAACTCGCGCGGGGCCGGCTGGACATGCGACGGACCGTGCGCGCGAGCCTTCGGACCGAGGGCATACCCTTCCACCTCATGGTGAAGGCGCCCCGCCCGGACCGGGTGCGGGTGCTGATCCTCGCGGACGTGTCGCTGTCGGTACGACCCGTCACCGCCTTCACCCTCCGGCTGGCGCAGGCCATGCACCGTCGAGCGAGCCGCTGCCAGGTCCTGGCGTTCGTGGACCGGCCCGTCGACGTCACGGACACCCTCCTCGCCGGGACCGACGACGACGCGCTCGCGTCGGTGCTCGCCGACCCGCGCATCGACCTGGAGGCGAGCAGCGACTACGGCCGGGTGTTCGCCGGCGTGCTGACCGAGTTCGGCACCGATGTGAACTCCCGGACCTCGGTGGTCGTCGTCGGCGACGGGCGGTGCAACGGCTTGCCCCCGGGTGTCGACGAGTTCGCCGAACTGCGTCGCAAGGTGCACCGGCTGGCGTGGATCACCCCGGAACCCGAGCGGTACTGGAACC
>NZ_JBFUGT010000273.1:0-8790 GCF_056402775.1 Rhodococcus sp. P3_B8 | reverse complement strand
ACCTTGGGGCCCTCCCACCGCGCCACACACCGCGAGGACTGCCACGGCACGATCGCGTCGACGCCGGCCTCGGTGGCCAGCTCGACCGCCAACTCGGACCGCTCCGCCTTCGGAAGCGCTTGCACCACAGTCACACTCGGCGACGGCGCGGACACCTGACGACGCTCGTGAACGGTGAGTTCGAGCCGGTCCTTGGCGGCCGCCGTCACCTCGGTGTCGGCGAGACCACCCCGGCCGTCGGCCAGCACGATCCGCTCCCCGATGCCGATCCGGCGCACCGTCGCGGCGTGCCTGCCCTCCGGGCCGTCCAGGACCGCGGTGCTCCCCACCTCGGGCAGCGGGTCGAGGAAGAAGACCGTCGCCGCCACGGTCAGCGACCGCTGAACGCTTCGCGCAGGCGTGAGAACAATCCGCCGCTGTGCTGCGACTGGGTGGAGACGACCTCGGCGACGTCGCGGTCGCGCAGGTCCTTGAGTTCGCGGAGAAGCTTCGTCTCCTTGTGGTCCAGTCGCGACGGAACCACGACCTCGAGGTGGGCGTGCACGTCGCCGCGGATACCGGAACGCAGCTTCGGCATGCCGTGCCCGCGCAGGACCGTCACCGATCCCGGCTGGGTCCCCGGCTCGATGGTGATCTCCTTGGGCCCGTCGATGATCGTGTCGATCGTCACGGTCGTGCCGAGGGCGGCGTCGATCATCGGAACCCGGATCGTGCAGTGCAGGTCTTCGCCGTCGCGCACGAACACCTCGTGCGCCTGCTCGACCACCTCGACGTACAGGTCGCCTGCGGGTCCGCCACCGGGGCCGACCTCGCCCTGCGCGGCGAGCCGGATCCGCATTCCGCCTGCGACGCCTGCGGGCACCTTCACCGTGATGTCGCGGCGGGCGCGGACCCGGCCGTCGCCGCCACACTTGTGGCAGGGGTCGGGGATCGYCTCGCCGGCGCCGCGGCAGGTGGGGCACGGCCGCGACGTCATGACCTGGCCGAGGAACGAACGCTGCACCGACTGGACCTCGCCGGCGCCGCCACAGGTCTCGCAGCGCACCGGCTTGGAGTCGCCGTTGGTGCCCGCACCGGTGCAGCTGTCGCACAGGATCGCCGTCTCGACGGTGACCTGCTTGCTCACGCCGGTCGCGCACTCCGCCAGCGTCAGCCTGGTGCGCAGGAGTGAATCGGCGCCCGGCTGGACGCGGCCGCGGGGCCCGCGACCCGCACCGCCTCCGCCGCCGAAGAACGCTTCGAACACGTCGCCGAGGCCGCCACCGAAACCGCCGCCGAAGCCGGCTCCACCTCCGCCGCCACCCGAGGAGAGGGGGTCGCCGCCGAGGTCGACGATGCGACGCTTCTCCGGATCGGACAGCACCTCGTAGGCCGTCGAGATGTCCCGGAACCGGGCCTGCGCCGCCTCGTCGGGGTTCACGTCGGGATGCAGTTCCCTCGCAAGCTTGCGGTACGCGCGCTTGAGCTCCTGATCGGTCGCCTTCTGATCGACGCCGAGCGTTGCGTAGTAATCCCGTGCCACGTTGAGTCTCTCGTCCTTCTCTACTTCGTTATCTCGCTACCGGTACGTGTGCTCGTTCACGGTGGCGCTGTCGCCGGGGCCGGCCGTCACCGCTCGGCGAGCACCTGGCCGATGTATCTCGCAACGGCTGCCACCGACGCAATTGTTCCCGGATAGTCCATTCGGGTGGGTCCGAGGACGCCCATTCCACCGAGCACGGTGCCTGCCGCACCGTAACCGGTCGAGATGACGGAGGTGCCGCGCATCTGCTCCACCTGGGTTTCCTCACCGATCCGCACCGTCACGGTGCCCGCGTCCTGCGTGGCGGCCAGCAGCTTGAGCACCACCACCTGCTCCTCCAGCGCCTCGAGGACCGCCCGCAGCGAACCGGGGAATCCGCTGATTCCCGAGAAGTCGGCGGCGTTGCGGGTCAGATTCGCGGTGCCGCCGAGGACCAGCCGCTCCTCGGGGTGCTCGACGAGCGTCTCCACCAGCACGGTCGCCGAACGGATCACGGCATCGCGCAGATCCTCCGGGGCCTCGTCGGCCAGCTCCGAGACCGCGATGGACGCCGCCGCCAGCCGCTTGCCGTCGAGGGCGCCGCCGAGCAACCCGCGCAGCCGTGCCAGATCCTCGTCGTCCAGCACGTCGCCGAGTTCGACGATGCGCTGATCCACTCGGCCCGAATCGGTGATGAGCACGAGCAGCAGGCGGGCAGGCGTCAGCGCGACAACCTCGAGGTGCCGGACCGACGACGCCGAGAGTGTGGGATATTGCACAACCGCGACCTGGCGTGTGAGTTGCGCGAGCAGGCGCACACCACGCCGGAGGACGTCGTCCAGGTCGACGCCGGATTCGAGGAAATCGAGGATCGCGCGCCGCTCCGCCGTCGACAGCGGCTTCACGTCGGCGATGCGGTCGACGAACTGCCGGTAGCCCTTGTCCGTGGGAACACGACCGGAACTCGTGTGCGGCTGGGCGATGTAGCCCTCGCTCTCGAGAAACGCCATGTCGTTGCGGACCGTCGCACTGGAAACGCCCAGGTTGTGCCGCTCGACCAGCGCCTTCGATCCCACCGGCTCCTGGGTCGAGACGTAGTCGGCGACGATGGCGCGGAGAACCTCGAACCGTCTGTCGTCCGTACTCGACATCGCCGTCCACCTCCAGTTCTCGATCATCACGGGCAGCGGCGTCACCGAACCTTCGTTCGGATCGGCCGCCACATCCCCTGAGCTACGTGCAGATGCACGTGCATCTCGGCTCGGTCCAGTCTAATCGCCGCGCCGCCGATACCGGTTCAGGCCTTACTGTGGTGACCGGAGACGAGCAGAGGCAACGACCACGGGCGGATGACGAGGCGATGATTTTCAAAGGTGTCATGGACGGCAAGCCGTACCCGGACCACGGGTTGTCGCTGCGCGACTGGTCCAAGATCCCACCCCGGCAGGTGCGGCTCGACGAGATCGTCACCACGACCAAGGTTCTCGAGCTCGACCGGTTGCTGTCGGAGGACTCGACGTTCTACGGCGACCTGTTCCCGCACGCGGTCCAGTGGCACGGGGTGCTCTACCTCGAGGACGGGCTGCACCGGGCCGTGCGCTCGGCACTGCGGAACCGCGTGGTGCTGCATGCCCGCGTCTTCGACTACGACGAGATGCCCGGCATCGTCACGGCCTGAGGTTTCGAGGGCTGGGCGGTCGAGGGCTGGGCGGTCGAGGGCTGAGCGTCAGCGCAGCACCGTCCGGACCACGGCGTCGGCGAGGAGCCGCCCGCGGTCGGTCAGCACCAGGTGCTCGCCCTCGCGCACGAGCAGTCCGTCTGCCACCACGGTCTCGGCCGCGCGCTGCTCCGCGGCATCCAGCTCCGCCACCGGCAGTCCCGTCCGCAGCCGCGCGGTGAGCATCACCCGCTCGACGTGGACGTCCTCCGTGGTCAGCTGTTCGCTCCCACCGACGGGCAGACTTCCCGCCGCCAGCTGGTCCGCGTAGCGCGCCGGATGCTTGACGTTCCACCAGCGGACTCCGCCGACGTGGCTGTGCGCGCCCGGCCCGGCGCCCCACCAGTCCCCGCCGTCCCAGTACCCCAGGTTGTGCCGGCAACGTGATTCCCCCRTCGCGGCGTCAGCCGATGCCCAGTTCGACACCTCGTACCAGGTCAGGCCCGCTTCCGCGAGCCGCGCGTCGATGCGCTCGTACCACGACGCCAGGACGTCGTCGTCGGGCGCGGGCAGTTCGCCGCGGCGCACCTTCCTCGCCAGCGCCGTGCCGTCCTCGACGATCAGGGCGTAGGCGGATACGTGGTCCACCCCGGCGGACAGCACGGCGTCCAGCGAGAGGTCGAGGTCCTCGTCGCGCTCCCCCGGCGTTCCGTAGATGAGGTCGAGATTGACGTGCTCGAACCCGGCGGCCCGCGCCTCCTGCGCCGCCGCCACGGCGCGTCCCGGCGTGTGGGTGCGGTCGAGCACCTTCAGCACGTGCTGCGCCGCCGACTGCATGCCCAGCGAGATCCGCGTGAATCCGCCGGCGCGCAACCGCTCGAAGAACTCCGGCGACGTGGACTCCGGGTTCGACTCGGTGGTCACTTCGGCGCCCTTCGCGAGGCCGAAGCTCGAGCGGACCGCACCGAGAACGTCCGACAGTCCGTCGCCGCCGAGGAGTGACGGCGTGCCGCCGCCGACGAACACCGTGTCCACGGCCGGGGCGCCCGTCATCTGCGCGGCGAGGTCGAGTTCGCGGCGCAGACCTTCCATCCACGACTGCGGCGACGCGGACGTCCCCAGCTCGCCTGCCGTGTACGTGTTGAAATCGCAGTATCCGCAGCGTGTGGCACAGAAAGGCACGTGCACATAGATCCCGAACGGGCGGCTCCCCACACCCTTCAACGCACTCCCGGGCAGCGCGAATGCCGCCGCCTCGTCGCGTCCGACCGTGGTAGTGCTCGTTCCGTTCACCCTTACAGTCTCCATGGTCGGCTCACCTCCGGTGTCCACCCGGCCGTCGCGGGCCCCTCCTCGTGATATTTCCCGCAAAAATGGTGGAAATCGGTGCCCGGCTCTGCGTGAGCGATCTGACGTGGCACAATGGTCGGCATGACCGGACCCGGAGTGCGACTTGTGGCGCGTCGTCACGTCGATCTCAAGCGTGTCTGCAGCTGTTGTTGTCTGCCCTGTATCGCGCAGTAATTCAGCCTGTCAGCCCGTTCATCATTCTTCTCGACTTCCGGCCGGATTCGAATGCCCCGAGCGAGGATCAGCCCTCCTCCTCGGCCTCAGCCGGTGCATCTTGAGATTCAGGAGTGCTCCATGACGTCGACCACCGACGCCTCCCCCGCTGCCGTTGACGCAGCACCCGCGCGTACGCGCACGGCGAAGCCGGCTCGGCGACGCGCCGAAGGCCAGTGGGCCCTCGGCTACCGCGAGCCCCTCAATGCCAACGAGCAGGCCAAGAAGGACGACAACCCGCTCAACGTCCGGGCCCGTATCGAGAACATCTACTCGAAGCAGGGCTTCGACAGCATCGACAAGGGTGACCTGCGTGGCCGTATGCGCTGGTGGGGTCTCTACACCCAGCGCGAGCAGGGGTACGACGGCACCTTCACCGGTGACGAGAACATCGACCTGCTCGAAGCCAAGTACTTCATGATGCGGGTCCGCTGYGACGCCGGYGCCCTGAACGTCGAGCAGCTGCGCACCATCGCCGGTATCTCCACCGAGTTCGCGCGCGACACCGCCGACCTCTCGGACCGCGAGAACGTCCAGTACCACTGGATCGAGGTCGAGAATGTCCCGGAGATCTGGAAGCGCCTCGAAGGCGTCGGCCTCAAGACCACCGAGGCGTGCGGTGACTGCCCCCGCGTCGTCCTGGGTTCACCGCTGGCCGGTGAGTCGTTGACCGAGGTCCTCGACCCCACTCCCGCGATCGATGAGATCGTCCGCCGCTACATCGGCAAGCCCGAGTACTCGAATCTGCCACGCAAGTTCAAGACCGCGATCTCCGGTCAGCAGGACGTGGTGCACGAAATCAACGACGTCGCGTTCGTCGGGGTCAACCACCCCGAGCACGGTCCCGGCCTCGACCTGTGGGTCGGCGGCGGGCTGTCCACCAACCCGATGCTGGCGCAGCGGGTCGGCGTCTGGGTGCCGCTCGACGAGGTTCCCGACGTGTGGGAGGCCGTCGTGTCGATCTTCCGCGACTACGGTTACCGCCGGCTGCGGAACAAGGCCCGCCTGAAGTTCCTGGTCAAGGACTGGGGTATCGAGAGGTTCCGCGAGGTCCTCGAAACCGAGTACCTGAAGCGCAAGCTCATCGACGGCCCCGCGCCGGAGAAGCCCACCCGGCCGATCGACCACGTCGGTGTGCAGAAGACCCGCAACGGTCTCAACGCCGTCGGCGTCGCCCCCATCGCAGGTCGCGTGTCCGGCACAATCCTGGCCAAGGTCGCGGACGCCGCGGAGCGGGCAGGCAGCGACAAGATCCGCTTCACGCCGTACCAGAAGCTGATCATTCTCGACGTCGCCGACGACAAGCTCGAGCAGCTGATCGCCGACCTGGACGAGGTGGGCCTGCCCGCGCGTCCGTCGCACTGGCGTAAGAACCTGATGGCGTGCTCGGGCATCGAGTTCTGCAAGCTCTCGTTCGCGGAGACGCGGAAGCGCTCGCAGGTGCTCGTTCCCGAACTCGAGCAGCGGCTCGCCGACATCAACGCGCAGCTCGACGTGCCGATCACGATCAACATCAACGGCTGCCCGAACTCCTGCGCCCGCTCGCAGGTAGCCGACATCGGATTCAAGGGGATGCTCGTCGACGACGGCGAGGGCAACCAGGTGGAGGGCTTCCAGGTTCACCTCGGCGGCAGCCTCGGATTCGATTCGGCCTTCGGCCGGAAGCTTCGCCAGCACAAGGTCACCAGCACCGAACTCGGTGACTACATCGATCGCGTCGTCCGCCACTTCGTGAAGCACCGCAACGAGGGTGAACGCTTCGCGGAATGGGTCGTGCGCGCAGACGAAGGAGACTTGCGTTGAATCTCGCCACAGCCACCCAGGACGACCTACGGCTCCTTGCCGCGCAGGGCGCGGCAAGTCTCGAGGGCGCCTCTGCGCAGGAACTGCTGCAGTGGACCGAGGACACGTTCGGAAGCGACTACATCGTCGCCTCGAACATGCAGGACGGCGTTCTGGTCCACCTCGCCGCCCAGGTCCATCCCGGTGTGGACGTGCTGTTCCTCGACACCGGATACCACTTCGCTGAAACCATCGGCACCCGTGACGCCGTCGAGCAGGTGTACGGCGTCAACGTGATCAACGCGCGGGCCGAGGCGAGTGTCGCCGAACAGGATGCGGCGGAGGGCAAGGATCTGTTCGCCCGCGAACCCAACCGGTGCTGCGCACTGCGGAAGGTCGCCCCGCTGAAGAAGACCCTCTCCGGCTACAAGGCGTGGGTCACCGGCATCCGGCGGGTCGAGGCGCCCACCCGCGCCAACGCCCCCCTGATCTCGTTCGACGACGCGTTCGGTCTGGTGAAGATCAACCCGATCGCCGCGTGGTCCGACGAAGACATGCAGTCCTACATCGACGAGCACTCGATTCTGGTGAATCCGCTCGTCGACGAGGGATATCCGTCCATCGGGTGCGCTCCGTGCACCAGCAAGCCAGCCCCCGGCAGCGATCCGCGCAGCGGCCGCTGGGCCGGTCAGGCCAAGACAGAATGCGGGTTGCACGCCTCATGACCATCGACATTTCCCATTCCCTCGCCGAATCCGCAGTCCGGCCGCAGTTGGACGGGTCGCAGTTCGACACGCTCGACGCCCTCGAGTCGGAAGCCATCCACATCTTCCGTGAGGTCGCGGGCGAGTTCGAACGCCCGGTGATCCTGTTCTCCGGCGGCAAGGACTCCACGGTGCTGCTGCACCTGGCGATCAAGGCGTTCTGGCCTGCGCCGCTGCCGTTCGCGCTGCTGCACGTCGACACCGGACACAACCTGCAGGAGGTCCTCGACTTCCGCGATCACGTCGTGTCCAAGTACAACCTGCGTCTGCACGTGGCGAAGGTCGAGGACTACCTGGCCGACGGCCGGCTCACCGAACGCCCCGACGGGATCCGCAACCCCCTCCAGACCGTTCCGCTGCTCGACGCCATCGCCGAGAACCGTTTCGACGCGGTCTTCGGTGGCGCCCGACGCGACGAGGAGCGCGCCCGCGCCAAGGAGCGCATCTTCTCGCTGCGCAACGCATTCGGCCAGTGGGACCCGAAGAAGCAGCGCCCCGAACTGTGGAACCTGTACAACGGCAAGCACTCCCCCGGTGAGCAGGTCCGCGTCTTCCCGCTCAGCAACTTCACCGAACTCGACATCTGGCGGTACATCGCCCGTGACAACGTCGAACTGGCCAGCATCTACTACGCGCACCAGCGCGAGGTGTACCAGCGCGACGGCATGTGGATGACGCCCGGTGTGTGGGGCGGACCGTCCGAGGGTGAGGACCTGCAGACGCTGTCGGTGCGGTACCGCACCGTCGGCGACGGATCCACCACGGGCGCAGTTCTTTCCGACGCCGGCGACAACGAGGCGATCCTCGCCGAGGTCGCAGCGTCCCGGCTGACCGAGCGCGGCGCGACCCGTGGCGACGACCGAGTTTCCGAAGCGGCCATGGAAGACCGCAAGCGAGAGGGCTATTTCTGATCATGAGCGACCTTCTGAGGCTTGCCACCGCCGGCAGTGTGGACGACGGCAAGTCGACCCTCGTCGGCCGTCTGCTGTACGACACGAAATCGGTTCTCGCCGATCAGATCGACGCCGTCACCCGGGCGTCGGTCGACAAGGGGCTGTCCACCCCCGACCTGTCCCTGCTGGTCGACGGTCTGCGCGCGGAGCGCGAACAGGGCATCACGATCGACGTGGCATACCGGTATTTCGCGACCCCCCGCCGCTCGTTCGTCCTCGCCGACACTCCCGGGCACGTGCAGTACACCCGGAACACGGTGTCGGGTGCATCCACCGCGCAGATGGTCATCCTGCTGGTCGACGCCCGCAAGGGTGTCATCTCCCAGACGCGCAAGCACGCCGCCGTTCTCGCGCTGCTCGGCGTCCCCAAGCTGGTGCTGGCCGTCAACAAGATCGACCTCGTCGAGGATCCGGCCACCGTGTTCGCGAACATTTCGGCGGAGTTCAACTCGCTGACCAGTTCGCTCGGCTGGGCGTCCGAGGACGTCGTCGAGATCCCGGTGTCGGCCCTGCACGGCGACAACGTCGCGGTGCGTTCGGAGAACACCCCGTACTACGACGGCCCCACGC
>NZ_JBFUGT010000272.1:0-8798 GCF_056402775.1 Rhodococcus sp. P3_B8 | reverse complement strand
CGTACGCATCGATCACCAGGCCCTTGTCCAAGATTGTGTCGATGACATCGGCCAGGCTGCTCGAACTCGGACCACCCGCTGTGGTCATCGCTGTGCTCCTCACTTCCGGCTCCCAGGTGTTTTCGCCTGGGCGCGCCGATCCCGACCGACCGCGAGTACCCCACCGACCTTCCCCCTGAACAGGGCCCCGACGACCGCGAGCGTTGGCGGAGTCGGCGGCATCGCCGATGCCGCCAGCGCATCAGCCTCGGCCCACGTCCGGCGGCCGGACGCAGGGCCCGGGGCGTGCCTCGGCCGCCGCTGCGGCGTTCGAACCGCACAAAGCCCTCGTCGATCACGCCGCCAGGAAGGTCCGCTTGCGAGGTGGTCGGCGCTCTTATCCGACAACGATGAGTACGCCGATCACCGCGACCGCGAGTGCCGAGGCGCCGACGCAGGTCATCCATGCCGGCACTGCAAGCCGGTGCCAATCGTGAACCCGGGACGCCGCGTCGACGGTGCGCAGCGGTGACTCCGGATCCGCGGCGGCAGTGTCAGCTGATCGGTGCACTCGGCGGCGGGATACGGCGTCCGCGGTGGCCGCGACGCCGACGGACGCGACGATCACCACCAGCGTGGCCACCAGGACCACGACCATCCAGGGCATATTCATTCCAAGCACTTCGGATCTCCTGTTTGTGTGTGGTGTCCGCCGCTCACCGCGATCGGTTCCGCCTACCGGTCCCGCCGCCTCGTGCATCGCCGAGACAACCTCCCGTGTTGCTCGGCGTCCACGCTCCATCCCACTCGTCGACGCCCGAGACCACCTTCGAGCAGGAAATTCGCCGGGGCGCGGGGAGATCAAACCTCCCCGTGTGGTTCAGATCACTGGCCGTCCCGGCCTGGTAGGGCGCGATGAGCGCAACCCGTTCACAGCGGTGCGCCCGGGGACTTGCGTTCGCGGCGGCGACGTTGGAAGCGCTCCCGCTGTTCGTCGAGGAGCAGAACCCCTCGCCGCTGCGTCTCGTGAGAGTCCCGGGCGATCACCGTCCGGACGAGCACGATGTGCCGATCCAGGTCGTCGGCTCGCCGGGCCGCCTCCTCGTCGTCGAGTAGCCGCGCGGCCAACCGGTCGCAGTCGATGAGGAGTTGCTCATACGCCAATCGTGTCGAGGCCTGCTCGTCGAGCCGGGACAGCACGCCCCATTCCGCCAACTGCAACGGTATGCGGGCCAGGTGGTAATTGAACCGCAGAAGGGCCAGCGCCGGGCCGCGCAAGGTTGTCACGATCGGGCCGCTATCCGGCACTCGTGCACGTTGCGCAGCGCCCGGAGCACGGCCACATCCCGGGGTGTGGTCGCGTCGTCGAGTGGCGGATCGGCCGCGGCTGCCGTTGCGGGGTCGAGTCCGATCGACATAGCGGTCCTCTCTAAAAAAAGGAATACCGGCCACCTTTGGTGGCACCGGAATGCCCGGAGACCGAATCCAAAGTCGCATGGGCAATAAACCGTGATGGTCGAATCGAAATTGTTCCGCACGCTGCAATCGTGAATTGCGGGATTGGTTGCGCCCGACTCGGCGGTCACGGTGCCGGCTCTTCTCGCCGGCCCCGTCGATATACAGGTACCGCGGCGCGAAGGTTATGCGAGGCTGCTGCGCCCGAGTCCCCGCGACGGTGTGGATCAGGCGGTGGTGTACACGCACGTGCTGATCAGGGCGGTAGCCCGGCCGCCCCCAGGCGAGTCGGGCCACCGCTGTCCCGGATTGCCCCGTCGGTCAGCTCAGCCCGATGCCGCCGCCGAAGGTGACGCTCAGCCACTTCAAAAACGCCTCGAACGCGACGCTGAAGTCGATTCCTGCAGAACCCATCAGAATTCACTCCTCCACTGGTGATGAAAATCCACGGGATCGTCGATCGCCGCTTACACCATTTATCGCGTTCGCAATCTCGAGACGTTTCACCAAACCCGAGAATTCTCACATATTGAAATTTAACAACCGTCCACATTGCTGGACAATTGATCAAAATCGCCATTCCAGTGAGCGTTCGTGTGTTTCTCGTGTTTATTAGAGCGAATTGTGAGCAACCAGAGAAACCCCAGAGGCGTGTGAGCGGCGCACCGTCCCCGGGAGCGCCGGATGATGCTTCGCCGGCGAGGTGCTTATGATCCGGGTCGTAGCGAGCGGAAGGTGCAGACCGATGCCCGAGAAAAAGCACAAACCGACACCCGAGCCCGGCCCACTGGGCACGGGCGCACGAGTGCTGGTGCGCCGGCCGTCCGAAGCGGACCAGACCGGGCAGATCATCGAGGACTACGCCGAGCTGACCGACACCGACGAACACGGGCACGCCTGGGCACCGGTGCACCGGTGGGCGGTCGCCCTCGACGACGGGCGGCTGGTCTTCGCCGACACCGACGACCTGACCGCGGACCCGAGCACGCAATGATTCACCGGGTAGACCGGCCCTGGCCGGTGGAACAACCWGCCAGGGCCCGTGCCCCCGGGACCGACCAACCGGGTTACTTCACCGCCACGCTGCCGGTGAAGAAGAACGGCGCCGTGCCGCCGAAGCAGAAGACGGTCACGTTCGATCCCTTCGCGAAGCCACTCAACTTCCCGACCCCGGGCGCGAAGGCTCCGGTCTTGAAGTTGAAGCCCGAGTCGAATCCGAAGCAGGTCCAGTTCTCACCGGCCGGCACAGTGACGGTGATTTCGCCTGTGGTCCCTGCCGTGACGCTTAGCGCCGGTACCGCGGCGGCGGTACCGCCCGCGAAAACCATCGCGGGCGCGATGACCGCCGACGCGATGGCGGTGCGTACCGCGATCTTCTTCTTCATGATGCTCACCTCATTCTGAGAGTCCCCGACTCTTGCAGCGAACGGGTGGCGGAACGGCCCCCACAGCACCTCTGGGCGCCGATTCTGGCACCCGTTCTTGTGAACACGTCAGGATTGCCCCGAAAAACAGCAGGTGAAACGGCGAACGGCGTCGAAGCTCGCGTACGCAGCAACCTCTCCGGCGACGGCTGACGGTGCCCGGGTCGTCCGATTCGTCTGCTGGTGGGACGTGCGAGCGCATACGATCCGCTGATGCAGTGGCTTCCCGCGGATGTACGCCGTGGACAGCTCATCGATGCCGCGCTCATGCTCGCCGCGCAACAGGGTGTCGCCGCGTTGACCATCCGCCGCGTAGCCGAGGCCGGCGGGGTGTCGCTCGGAGTGGTGCACTACCACTTCGAGGACAAGGACGAACTTCTCACCGCGATGGCGGAAAGCCTGATCCTCGCCATCAGCGAGTCGATGCGCACGGCGTTCACCGACCTCATCGGAACCGCGCACCCGCGCGGCATCGAGGGCCTTCGTGAACTCCTACGGGCCGGCATCGGGGGCCTGTGGCCAATCATCGAGGCCACCCCCGACCACCAGTTGCTCACCTACGAGATCACCGCGCAGGCCCTCCGGCAACGCGGGGCCGGCCACGCCGCGGCCGGGGCGATCGCCGCCCGGCAGTACCGCACCATGGACACCGAAGCGGTGGCATTCCTCGACCTGTGCGCACACCGGGCCGGCGTCACCTGGAGCACGCCCGTGGATCAGGTCGCCCACTTCGCCCTGGCTGCGCTCGACGGACTGGTGATGCGCTGGCTCGTCGACCGGGACGGCGACGCCGCCCTCGCCGCACTCGACGACCTGGTACAGATCATCGCCACCAAGGCGGTTCCGGATCGGCCCGGATGACCTGTAAACCCTCGATCCCGATGTTCGAACACACGTCGGCAGCGTTCGATGGGTGGTAGGGAGTGATCATTTCCGATCACTCCCGGGCGCCGAGGACGGTCCGGGCATGGTGGTGTGGATGCGTTGTGCTCGCGCGTTTTCGTGGTCGACGATCACGTCCTGCCACTGACGGTCCGAGCATGCGCGGTCCGGCGCGCAGGGATGAGGAACCCCGAGCCGGGCGCCGATCTGTGCCCAGGACGCGCCCTGTGTCAGGGCGGCGGTCACCGCCCGGGCGAGGAGTTCCTCGCCCAGCTCCCCGGGCGGGGCGAGCTGAGTGCGATCGTCGTCTCGGTGCTGCCGCCGATCCTGCCGGGGGTCTGGCGCCATCTTCGGGACTGTATCGGACCCCCAGCCGGTGACGAGGCGACGTTCGCCCGCGGCGAAGTCGGAGCGCCGGCCACCCCAGTGAAGGACGTGTCGTTCGAGACTGGCGTGCCGCTCCCGCAGTGGTAGTCGACATCGACCGGGAGATGCTCGCTCATCTCCGTGCGCGGCGGCGCCCCGCCGCATCGGGCACTGGCCGGCGACCGACGCGATCGCGGCCTTTACCCGAAGTTCGGTGCGTGTCCGCCGTCCCACAGTTGCTCGGTCACGTCGTGGAAGCAGACGAGCAGCACCGGGTCGTCCGCCCGTGTCAGCACGGACTTGCTGATCGCCGCCCGCACGGCAGAACCGTCTCGGTGCGTGAGTGTCACGATCGTCCCCGCCGACTGTTGCAGATCCTCTGCGACCGGCCGCGGAGGGGACGCCGTCGGGAGCAGATCGCGTATCGATCGCCCCGAGAGCGCATCGTGCGGATACCCCATCATGGCCTCGAACGCGCGATTGACGTGCACGATGTGACCGTCGCGGTCGACGGCGAGCACCGGCACCGGGAGCCGTTCCAGCAGCACCAGCGCGGGAAGTCCTTCGAGGTAGCCCAGTGCGGTATCGGGATCCGCACGTCGTCTCTCCATAATGATGTATCGAGGGTGCGGCCTCGCTGTTACCCCCGACGCTGGAACACTGGCAGCGGCGGCGACCCCTCGATCGGACCACATCGAAACCCCGGCCGCCCCGGTCCGTCGTCGCGGCCGAGGGTGTGAGGAGCGACTCGGGCCCGCCGGGACGTCATGCAGCGTCGTCCCGCCGCGCGACGAAGCCCCCTTCAGCGGCCTATTTGGGGAAATTGTTCTCGCAGTCAACATATTTTACGGCCATCTCTCCCGATGAGTCCCTGCTCATCGGTGGACTGATCGAGACGTTTCTCGTGGCGCTGGGTGCCGTGGGTGCTGTCAGGGCTGCGGGACCTCGACGTGGTCGGGGAGTTTGTCGCGCATCTGGTCCACCTGCTGCTCGATCCGGTCGACGGCACTGTCGTTGTTAAGGACGGTGACCACGCCGGCGGCGAAGGCGATCGAGATGACGATCGCCAGCGCGCTCAGCACCAGGCCGGCGATCGCCACACCCTTCCCGGTGATTCCCACCCGGCGGGCCGCCCGCACACCGAGGACACCGAGGATCAACCCGATGATGCCCAGGACCAGTCCGATCGGGGACAGGATCACGATCAGCACACACACGAACGCGGCCGTCCCGACGGCAAGCGCGAACGCCGCGGCCGCGCTGGTGCGGGCGGGCTTGGTCATTACCCGCTCCTCCACCGCGACCGGGCGGTCGTCGACGACACGGCGGTCGTCGACCCCGGGCTCTATCCGCCGCGGGTCGTCATCGTGTCCCGGTCCGGTCAGTGGTCTGCTCATCGCTTACCTCCGTGTCGTCGATCCGCCGCATTCGGTGCGGGCGGCACACCCCTTCGCTGCTCGGTATGCCACCCACAACGCATGCCCAGCTCACGGGTGTTCCAATCCGACGAGCCGGCCACCGGGCGGCCGTCACCACGGGCGGCGGTTTCTACGGGGCGTGGGAGGATGCCACCGCTGCGGCGATCAACCGATCCCTGAGTCGACGACGTACGCCGCGCAGCGGGTTGCTGCCCTACGGCTGCGGGAACCGCGGCAAGCGCTCCTGCAAAAGACATGACAGTGGGGTGCCGCGGAATCGGATGGACCCTGCCCCCACCGCCCCAGCGGCGTAATCCCTAGGGCGATCCCGTCATCCGGTCGATGAGCGCCTGTTGGGCCTGCTCCTCCTCTTCGGCCGTGATCTTGCCCGCAGTGCGGGCCTCGTCGAGTTCCTCGAGTGCGCGGCGGATTGCCGCCGGGTTGTGCATTTCCTCCTCGACCTGCCGTTGGATCAACTCCGCCAGCGAGATCACACCCTTCACCGGTTGGAGTGGCAGCGTGACGATGGATGACAGCAGTCCTATGGTTCAGCCCTGCCCGGCCGGATTCTGTGTGACCACGAAGTCGTAGGCGGCCATGGGGCCGAGCAGCTTTATCTCGACCCGGCCGTTCCACTCCTCGGCCAGTTTTCCCACAGCCTCTTCGAGTTGGTCCTGCCGGTCGACGTCGGCGAGGACTGCCACCTGGACGGCTTCTTCCTCGTGCGTGGGTTCGCGGCGGTTGACGGAGTCGGTGAGGTCGCCTAGGGCCTCGACCGTCTTGCGGGTGTCTTCCTCGCGCTTGCCGGCGATCGCGTTGTTCACCAGTTCCCCGAGTGCCATCCGCGCCTGGCGGCCGGCGTCCTCCGACTTGTCCCGGATCTCATCACGCATCTGCGCGGCCTGCTCGTTCTCGTCGAGGATCTCTTGCAGGATCGCTTGCTCCACGTAGCGGCCCTTGACCACGTACTGGGCCTTACCTTCCAGTTGTTCGAGGGCCGCCGCGAACTCGTCCGCATGTGCCGAGAGCAGTTCCTCCTTCACGGCGTCGGTGTCGGTGAGTACCGCCCCGAACCGCAGCGGCAGCACCGGCGCCACCCGGGACGTCCCGTCCAGCACATTCGCGTGGGCTCGGAGGTCTTCGGGTTTGCCGAGTGGACGGTCCACGGACATTGCGCTCACCAGGGCGGCGATGTCACCGTCCGTGACGATGTCCACCTTCCCGCCGGAGACCCCGGTCGCGTCGTCCCCGGGTTCGACGTCGGCCGGGACGATGCCGTAGACGTACACCCCCGCCGTCTGCTTCTTGTCCGACTTCTCTGTGTTCTCGCTCTTCTGGTTCTTCGTCTGCTCTGTAACCATCACCTGTCACCTCGAGTCGACTTGCGCGACACCCGTTCCCGTTCCGGTTCCTCTTGCCCGCCCAGTAGGCCGCCGAGCTTCTCTTCGATGGCGCTCTTCGTCTTCGACTTCGCAATCTTTTCCGTCCCGCCCGACACCAGATCGGACAGCCCCTTCGGTTCGCTGCCGATCGCGAGCCGGTTCGCCGCCTCCGCGAACCGCAGGTAGGTGTCGACGCTGGCAACGACGATGCGGGCGTCGATSGTCAGCAGTTCGATGCCGACCAGCGAGACCCGCACGTACGCATCGATSACCAGGCCCTTGTCCAAGATTGTGTCGATGACATCGGCCAGGCTGCTCGAACTCGGCCCACCCGCGGTAGTCATGCTCGTGCTCCTTGCTCCCCCGCTCTCGCCCCACCGGGAACGCCGGTGTGCGGGCGGGGCGGCGACGTGTGGCGGTACCGGTCGTTCCTCGGCCCGCTTTGCGCTCTCGCCGTCGCCTCGTCCAGCTCGCCCCTGTGGCATACCCGAAGTGGAGATGTACGTGCGGACTACCGGACTACCCGGATCGGCAGTTGTTCAATCGATCAAAGATCGTAGGGGACTGAGCAATTCGGAGCGTCCACCCCTGCCCGAAACGGTCCGACCGGTCGGCTCCTCGGGTGTGTCGTTGGTCTTCTGTTCCCACGTTGACATCACCTATCCTCGCGCGTGGACTTGCGTGAAACCCGTTCGCGCTGAGGTTCTTCCTTCCCGCCGCCGAGGAGGTCGCCGAGTTTCTCACCGGCGGCCCCGAGTGCGCCCTGGGCTTTCGATTCAGACTCGCTCTCGCCGCCGCCCCCAGCCAGGTCCGTCAGGCCCTTGGGCTCGCTGCCGATCTCGAGCCGGTTTACCGCTTCCGCGAACCGCAGGTAGGTGTCGACGCTGGCGACGACGACGCGGGCGTCGATGGTCAGCAGTTCGATGCCGACCAGCGAGACGCGCACGTACGCATCGATCACGAGGCCTTTGTCGAGGATGGTGTCGATGACGTCGGCGAGACTACTGGAGCTGGGCCCGCCGCTGACTCCCCCGCCGCCACCGCCACGACCTGCGGGTTGTATCGACGTCATCGCCGCGCTCCTCGCTTCGAGGCGGCCGACTTGGCCGCAGTCTTGCGCGGGCGGCCCCGGCGTGCCGGAGGCTTGTCCTCACTGGCGGACGCCGTCTTGCGCGGGCGGCCACGGCGTGCCGGAGGCTTGTCCTCACTCGCAGACTTCGCCGCGGTCTTGCGCGGGCGGCCACGGCGTGCCGGCGGCTTGTCCTCACTGGCGGACGCCGTCTTGCGCGGGCGGCCACGGCGTGCCGGCGGCGGCGATGTTTCCTCCTCCTCGTCTTCGTCTGTCTCCTCCGGCTCCTCAGCCTCGTCTTCGTCTGTCTCCTCCGGCTCCTCAGCTTCGTCCTCGTCCGTCTCTTCCGGCTCCTCCTCTGTCTCCTCCGGTTCCTCAGCCTCGTCCTCGTCCGTCTCCTCGTACTCTTCCTCGTCTGTCTCCTCCGGCTCCTCGGCCTCGTCCTCGTCCGTCTCTTCGTCCTCGTCTGTTTCGGTGGGCTCCTCGTACTCGTCCTCGTCGCCCTCGTCCAGCTGCGCGTCGTCCTGCTCGTCCTCGTCGGGCTGGGCTTCGTCCTCGGCCGGTTCCTCGTTGTAGTCCTCGGACTCCTCGGGTTCGACTACCTTGCCGTCCCGGATTTCCCCGCGCCAGCCCTCGACTTCGTCGGGATGGAGAACGGACTGGGTCAAGGACGACGAACGCGCTTGGAGTTGAAGCACTTCGGACGCCATGTCATGACCCAGTCCGTTCTCCATCCCGACGAAGTCGAGGGCTGGCGCGGGGAAATCCGGGACGGCAAGGTAGTCGAACCCGAGGAGTCCGAGGACTACAACGAGGARCCGGC